>DSAS01000010.1 GCA_011046365.1 Fidelibacterota bacterium | reverse complement strand
CTGATTGCCTGTAAACGCCTGAAAGACCCGCAGATATCGCCCGACGGGAAGCAGATCGCCTTTACGGTGCAGACCATGAATGAAGCGGAAAACAGCAGCCGGACGGATATCTATCTGATTTCGTTGGAAGGACAGAATCTGCGTCTCTTCAGTGGCGGTAATAAGTCGGCATCCTCACCGCGCTGGTCACCTGATGGACGGCTGGCATATTTATCCGACGGGCAAATCTGGATTCAGGGACTCACGGATGATAGACCAGGGCAGCTGACGAAGCATTACAGCGGGGTTGATGAATTTATCTGGTCGCCCGACGGACAAAAAATCGCCTTTGCCTCACGGGTTTATCCGGACTGCGCCGATCAGGCGTGCGTTGAAAAAAGGGATCAGCAAAGAGCCGACAGTGCCGTGCAAGCCCGCGTCTACGATGAGCTGCTTTATCGTCACTGGGACAGCTGGTGGGATCATAAACGGTCGCATATTTTTATCCTGGATGTGCAGAACGGTGATTTCCAGGATGTGACACCCGGCGATTACGATGCACCACCGATAGCGCTTTCCCACGGATTTACCTTTTCCCCGGATTCAAAATATCTGGTCTATACCAGTAATCATGCTGAAATGGTGGCAACCAGCACCGATAACGATATCTGGATGGTGCCGGTGGAGGGCGGTCCGCCGGAATTGGTGACTACCAAATGCCGGGATCGCGATTTTTCCGGGAATGACAGCGATCCGCAGTTTTCACCCGCTGGACGCTACCTGGCTTTTTTATCAATGAAACGCGCCGGATTTGAATCGGATAAGCCAGACCTCTTTATCAAGGACCTGAAGCGCGGCAAGTTTAAAAACCTGACCGAGGATAAAGATATCCGGATCAATGCCTATTGCTGGCTACCCGACGGGAAAGCGCTGCTGCTGTTGGTAGATGAAACCGCCCGGCTAAAGATCAAACGGCTGGAGGTCAAATCCGGGCGGCTGGTTGATCTTGTGACAGAGGGCAGTAACCACTCGCTCAGCCTGAGCAGTGACGGACAAACGTTTGCCTGTCTGCATGAAGGGATAACGCAGCCGGCAGAAATCTATCTCGCTTCCACAGAGGATGGTAAATTCCGTCAATTGACCTTTTTCAATACCGAATTGCTGGCAGCGGTGGAGCTGAATGATCTGGAAGAGTTTTGGTTCGAAGGCGCCGACCAGGATGCTGTTCACGGATTTATTGTGAAGCCGCCTTTTTTCGATACCCGGAAAAAATACCCGGCGGTGTTCTTTGTGCATGGCGGACCCCAGGGTGCCTGGCAGGATGAATGGCATTATCGCTGGAATATCCAGATGTGGGCGGCGCAGGGGTATGTAATGGTCATGATCAATCCCCGGGGCAGCACCGGTTACGGTCAGAAATTCACCGACGAAATCTCCAAAGACTGGGGCGGAAAGGTGTTTGAAGACCTGATTGCCGGTCAGCAATATGTGCTGGACAGATTCTCCTTTATTGATGAAGACCGGCTGGCGGCTGCCGGCGCTTCCTACGGCGGATACATGATGAACTGGATCGAGGGACACATGGATGCCTTTTCAGCTCCGTTTCAAACTCTGGTCAATCACGACGGAACTTTTAATCTGTACACAAATTTTCTGACCACAGAAGAACTCTGGTTCCCCGAATGGGAATTCAACGGACCTTATTGGCAAGACGAGCAATATTACCGAAAATGGTCACCGCACAATTATGTAGACAATTTCAATACGCCGATGCTGATTATTCATGGTGAGCGGGATTACCGGCTGGCATATACCGAAGGTCTGATGCCGTTTACGGCACTGCGGCGCAAGGGCATTCCGGCGAAGCTGGTCATTTTTCCCGATGAGACCCATTTTGTGACCAAGCCCCAAAACAGCCGCTTCTGGCATGCCACTATCTTTGACTGGCTGGATTCTTATATTAAGTAGACGTTTGTGAATCCGGTAATTGCTAATATCCTGCTTTGTTAAAAGGCGGATATTATCTATTTTATGATGGATTTATATGCGATTGAAAAGACGGTTGTTGGTTTATTACAATTTTAAAAAAGAGATGTCTGAGCGATGGAGAAAATTCTGAACAGAAGCAACATTTTAACGGAAAAGATCAATCCGAAAAGTGCCCGAATTGATACGATGTCCACCGAGGAGATTATTCGGCTCATCAATGCAGAGGATGGGACGGTCCACAAAGCCGTGGCAAAGGCGATCCCGGATATCGTCCGGGCGACCGATATAGTCGTTGGCGCGTTTAAAAACGGCGGTCGGCTGCGTTATATCGGTGCTGGCACCAGCGGTCGGCTGGGTGTCCTGGACGCCAGTGAAATCCCACCCACCTTTTCTGTTTCCACCGATCTGGTGCAGGGGATGATTGCCGGCGGCTGGCGGGCGCTGCGTGAGGCGATTGAGGGAGCGGAAGATTTCGAGGAGAGCGGTGCGGCGGATTGCAAAGCCATCGGATTGACCTCCAAGGATGTTCTCATGGGGATCGCCACCGGCGGGACAACACCGTACGTTCACGGCGGACTAAAATATGCCAAATCCATCGGGTGTAAGACGATCTTTTTTACCTGTACGCCGCATGAGGAGTTGGGTATTGATGAAGTCGTCGATGTTTTTATTGATGTACTGGTGGGACCGGAGCTGATCACCGGGTCAACCCGCATGAAAGCCGGCACCGCCACCAAGATGGTCCTGAATATGATCACCACGTCCGCCATGATCAAAATGGGCAAGGTCTACGGCAATTACATGATTGATCATCAGGCGATCAATTCCAAGCTGGTAGACCGCGGGACGCGCATCATCGCCACTCTGACGGGACTGTCCTACGAAGACGCCTACCAGGCTCTACTGGCTGCCGATAAACATGTCAAAGAGGCGGTCGTGATGGTAAAGCTGAATGTCCCGCTGGAAAAAGCGCGGCAGCTGATCGCCGAACACGACGGATTCGTCCGTTTTGCTTTTGAAGAATCCGACCAATAAATCCGTACAAACAAACAGACGATTTACAGCACATGTCCTCTATCTGGAAGCTTCATCAAGAAACTGATCTGAACGTTCTGGGGCTGATGTCCGGCACCTCCATGGACGGTTTGGATATTTGTCTTGTTAAAATTGCAAAAAATTGCGGCACTATGACGGTGAGTGAATATCGCTTCTCCGAATACGCCTATTCTGCCGAATTTAAAGCCTGGCTGCATCGCCTGCCGGAAGCAAACGCCGAATCGCTCTGCCAGGCGAATTTCACGATTTCCGAAACTTATGTAGAGTTGATCAACCGTTTTCTGAGAGAACAAAAAATTTCCGGCAGAGAGATTGACCTGATCGGCAGCCATGGACAGACGATTTGGCATGTTCATCGCCATTCCACCCTGCAGCTCGGCGAAGCGGCGGTTCTGGCTGAAGCTTTTAATATTCCTGTGGTTTCGGATTTTCGGGTTCGGGACATCGCTGCCGGTGGTTCGGGTGCGCCGCTGGTACCCTTTATGGATTTTTTACTTTTCAGAAACGTTAAAAAAAACCGCCTGGTGTTGAATATCGGCGGAATCGCCAATTTCACCCTGATTCCCGCTGGCGCTATGCGTGTTGATGAAATTTATGCGCTGGATACCGGACCGGGAAATTCCTTGATTGATTTAGCCGTGGCAATGTACACCGGCGGCGCTCAGACATTTGACCGGGATGGTAAGATTGCCCGCGCCGGGCGCATCCGCCAGGATATCCTTTCGTATCTCATGGAGCACTCCTATATTCACGCCGGGTTGCCGAAATCCACCGGACGCGAGGTTTTCGGTAAGAAGATGCTTACTGAGATCATTACGCGATTTGAGTTGAAAAAACCGGAATTTCCCGACCTGATTGCGACGCTGACGCGCTTCACTGCGGCTGCTATTTATGCAAATTATCAACAGTTCTTTGCAAATAAATTTACAATCGCCGAAATTATCGCCAGTGGAGGAGGCATTGAAAATCCGGTGATGATGGAGCATTTAAAAGCGTATTTCCCGGCAGTATCGGTGAAACGTTCTGATGATTACGGTGTAAAAAGTGCCGCCAAAGAGGCACTGATCTTTGCGCTTTTGGCAGCGGCGGCGGTCTGGGGAATCCCGGGTAACGTTCCGAATGTTACCGGTGCAAAGCATGCCGTGGTTTTAGGTAAAATCAGCTTATAGAGGAGAGTGACATGAATCCATACATATTTCGTGAATATGATATTCGGGGAGTCGTTGAAGAAGATTTTCCCGAAGAGGTGGTGGTGCAATTGGGCAAAGCCTTCGGTACCTATGTCCGGGAAAAGGGCGGCAAGACTATTGCGTTGAGCGGTGACGTACGGCTCTCCACGCCGGCTCTGAAAAGGGCTTTCGCAGAAGGTCTGCTGGCGACCGGAGTGGATGTCATTGATGTGGGCATTGTCCCGACACCCGTGAATTATTACAGCATGGTGATACTCGATGTGGATGGTGCGGTGCAGATCACCGGCAGTCACAATCCGTCTGATATGAACGGATTTAAGCTGTCCTATGAACAGAAGGCGGTTTACGGCGCCGATATTCAGTATCTGAAATCGCTGATTGAGACCGGTAAATTTGCCAGTGGGGCAGGTCGCCTCCTGGAAAAAGAAATTCTGGAAGATTATAAAAAGATGGTGGTCTCCAAAATTCAATTAGAACGTCCCGTGCGACTGGTGATGGATTGCGGCAATGCCGCCGCTTGTCTGGCTGCCCCGGAAATTTATAAAGCCGTGGGCTGCGAAGTGACGGAAATCTTCTGCGCAGTGGACGGTACATTTCCCAATCATCATCCCGATCCGACAGTTAAAAAGAACCTGAGGGAATTAATTGCGGAGGTGAAAAAAGGCGGCTACGATTTCGGCATCGCCTTTGACGGCGATGCTGACCGGGTTGGCATTGTTGATGACCGAGGTGAAATCATCTGGGCGGATTACATTATTATTCTGATGCTGGATGAGATTTTTGCAAAATATCCCGGTACGGCGGTGGTATTTGACGTCAAATGTTCCCAGGCGTTGGAGGAGGCGATTGTGGAGAAGGGCGGACGTCCGATCATGTGGAAGACCGGGCATTCGCTGATCAAGCAGAAAATGAGAGAGGAGAATGTCCCCTTTTCCGGCGAGATGAGTGGGCATATCTTTTTCAGAGACGACTATTATGGTTTTGACGATGCGATCTATGTTGGTCTGCGCTTTGCTCAGATGGTTGCCCGGCTGAAAGAGCCCCTGTCACAGCGCATGGCGAAACTGCCGCACTATTACTCCACGCCGGAAATGCGGCTCGAGTGTGAAAGCGATCAGGTGAAGTTTGAAATTGCGCAAAAGGCAGCTGAATATTTTAAAGCCCACTATGATTGCATTGACGTTGATGGCGTGCGGATTAAATTCGGTGACGGCTGGGGGCTGGTACGGAAGTCCAATACTCAGCCGGTTATCGTGACCCGCTTTGAAGCCAAAACCGAGCAGCGCCTGGCGGAGATCAAGGATTTGGTATTGACGAAATTGCAGGAATTCGGAAAACTGAAAATTGCCTAGCCCAAAATGACAGATGCATTTACGGATAAAATTGCCGCCTATCGGCGTGAAATTGACCGCGATCTGGCGCAACTGAATCTCCCGGCATACCCGGAAGGTCTTTACGACCCGATGCGGTACAGCGTTGGCGCCCCGGGCAAACGGATTCGCCCGCTCTTAACCTTTTTGATGGGAGAAGGTCTTGGAGTACCCCACCAGCGCCTGCGTCCGGCAGCCTTGGCGGTGGAGATATTGCACGCTTTTACCTTGGTTCATGACGATATCATGGACAATGACACCAAGCGGCGGGGACTGGATACCGTCCATGTCAAGTGGAATGTCAACACGGCTATTCTGAGTGGTGATGGGTTGATGGCGCTGGCGTTTCGACAACTGATGGAATCCAAAGCCACCCGGATACGGCGTATGGGACTGGAATTCAGTCAGGCGATGCTGGAAATCTGTGAAGGGCAGGCGCTGGATATAGCGTTTGAAAAACGTCTGGATGTTACGACGACCGAATATCTGGAGATGGTCGGTAAAAAAACCGGTCGTCTGCTGGGACTGGCGTGCCAGCTGGCGGCTTTGATTGCAGACGCCGAACCAGAAATGGTTGATAGTTTAAACCGCTTCGGGATCGAGCTGGGACAGGCATTTCAGATTCAGGATGATCTGCTGGAAATCAGCTCCGATGCCGAAAAAATGGGCAAGAGCCTTGACAGTGATATTGTTTCCGGGAAAAAGACCTATCCCCTCTTATTGATGCTGACGGATATGACAAAATCCGAAAAGGTATCCTTCCTTGACTTTATGAAAGCGAACCTGACCAATCGTCCGGGAATTCTCGAGGCGTTTCAACAGAAAGAGATTATCAATCGCACGACCGATACCATTTCTCAAATGCTGGAAAAGGCGCTGCGACGTCTGGCGGAATTACCGGCTCAGGCAGCCGCAGATTTAACCTATCTGGTTGAAATGATTTCAAAAAGGCAGCGCTAACAGATGATCAGTCGCGAAATATCTATCCTGAACAAATACGGATTACATACCCGACCGGCTACCGCTTTCGTGACGGAGGCGTCACGGTTTAAATCGGAAATTTTCCTGGAATATAAGGGGGTCAGGGTTAATGCCAAGAGCATTCTGGGGTTGCTGGTTTTGGCGGTGGAGCCGGGGGCGACGCTGACCCTGCTTGCCGATGGCCCCGATGAAGAGGAGGCGATCGAGGCACTCGCGATTTTGACCCGAAACAAATTTAATCTGGAATAGCCGTGAAAAAGATCAAAGGAGTCCGAATATCTCCCGGAATCGTCTGTGGTCCGATTTATTATTTTGAGAAGGGGCGTCTGAATGTACCCCGGCACTTTATCCGGGCGGAGGATTTTGATAGCGAGCTGCAGCGATTTAAACAGGCTATTCAGGCTTCCGTCAATGAATTAAAACAGGTCAGAGACCTGGTGCTGGATCACCTTGATGAGGAGCACGCCCGGATTATTGACGCACAACTGATCGCCGTGCAGGATGAAGAGATGATCAAGGCGGTGGAAAACCTGATGCACCAGGAACGCAAGAATGTAACCTGGGCGTACTATGAAGTGATGAATGAGTACGAGGCGCTCCTGCTGAAAACCTATAGTCAGTTTTTCAAAGAGCGGACCGCCGACCTGAAGGATATCAAAAAGCGGGTTTTGCACCACATGGTCGGTGAAGAGGAAACGATCCTTCCGGATATCAACAAGCCCTCGATCATCGTGGCGGAAAAAATCTCACCGGGAGATTTGATTCACATCGAACACAATCTGGCACTGGGACTGATTACCTGGGAAGGTGGTTTTGATTCCCATGCCGGGATTCTCGCCCGGGCTTTCCGGATTCCATATATTTCAAACGTAGACCTGATTGAAGAGCTGGTTTCTTATTCGGAAATCATCCTGGATGCGGACAACGAGGAGATTCTCCTGGACATCAGTGGTTCTTTGAAACAGGAATATCTGACTCGGATTACCGAATTTCAGAAACTCAGAAAAAGAATCATCTCTGCCAAAGTGGCGAATTCAACCCGGGATAAAGTGCCTTATCATATCTATCTGAATGTCGGTTTTGTTGACGAAGTCGAAGCGATTGATCCGCAACTGATTCAGGGGATTGGTCTTTTCCGGACGGAATTTCTCTGTATCGAGCAAAATACAATTCCCGACGAAGAGGTTCAGTTTCAAGCCTATCGGGCTGTGTTAAAAAAGATGGGGCACCTGCCCGTGATTTTCAGGGTTTTCGATTTCGGGCGGGATAAACTGCTGGCAATGCTGGACCTGGAGGTAATCCAGGAAGATCATGTGTTCGATGAGTGGGGCGGGATCGGCTTTCTACTGGAAAATCCCGATATCCTCAAGGCGCAGCTGCGGGCGTTGTTGCGCGCCAGCATCCATGGCAATGTCAAGATCATGCTGCCGCTGGTCATGTTTACCGACGAAGTCAGGCAAACGATAGAATTGCTGCATGAGGTGCAAAGGGAATTACAGGAGCAGGGCATTCCCTTTAGGAAAGGCATCGAACTGGGTGCCATGATCGAGACCAGCAGTATTTTGGAGCAGTTGGATGGACTCGCTGACCTGGTAGATTTTTTCAGCATCGGAACCAACGATCTGGCTCTGTACCTGATCGGTTCGGGACGGACTGTGGATTTAACCAGGAATTATTATCATCCGAAAATTTTTAATGCGATCAACCTGATTGTCAGCGCCGCCAAACGGGCGAATGTTCCGGTGACTGTCTGTGGAGAAATGGCTTCCGATCCCTATGCATTGATCGGGTTAACCGCCATGGGGATTCGTTCCGTCAGTATCAGTACCAGTGCCCTGGCTGAAATATCGAAGGAGATTAGTGCGCTGGATACGAAAATGCTGGAAAATCTGGCGGATTTAATATTAAGTGCTGATAGTGCCGCAACGATCTATTCGCTGCTGGTTCAATTTCATCAGGATTGCCTTGGATAATTGCAACAATCTTGACTTTATCCTTGCGAATCCTGAATTCCCCGAATATATTTAATGAGTATGATCAACGTAGAACTCGATAAAATCATTTTTTATCCGCCCAGCAAGGGGTATGCAGTCATATTAAAAGAGGTTGGTGGTATCCGCCAATTGCCGATCATTGTCGGCGTGTTCGAAGCCCAGTCCATTGCTCTGGCGATTGAGCAGGTGAAAATGCCGCGCCCCATGACCCACGATCTATTTATCCGGGTACTGAGCCGGCTGGGTATTGCCATCAAGGAGGTGGTGATCAACGATTTGATCGAGGGTACCTTTTATGCCCAGATTTCGCTGAAAGAGAAGAGCACTAAATCGGTTACCAGGATTGACAGCCGACCCAGCGATGCCATCGCCCTGGCGCTGCGGGTTGATGCAGATATTTTAGTCAGCGAAGCGGTCATGGATGAAGCCGGTCAGTTGTTGAATGTCACCGACACTTCCGAAAGACAGTCGGTTGATCAGAATTCCTTTGAAGATCAATTGCTGGACCGTCTGGTGGAGCTAAAGACCAAACTTCAGGTTGCCATTGATGAAGAGAAGTACGAACTCGCCGCCCAGCTGCGGGACCAGATTTCCAAGTTGGAAAAGGAATTAAAAAATAATTGATCAGGCTGGATTGACCAGCATTTTATAGGTTTTTTCGGCGGCTTGCTGTTCGGCTGTCCGTTTGGTGGTCGCAGTCCCTGATCCGTAGAGTCTGTTAGCGATATAAACGGCTACGGTATACTGCCGGGCGTGGTCGGGTCCCTGCACTTTGACCATCCGGAAATCCGGCGGATTAAGCCCCTTTTTCTGGCAAAATTCGAGCAGTTGTCCTTTAAAATTATATTCCGCGGGAATCGCCTTTTGTTCCTGATCGGCAATGATAAAGCGGGTGATAAATTTTTCGGCTTGGGGCAAGCCGCTGTCGAGGTAAATGGCGCCGATAATCGCCTCCAGGGCGCAGGATAAGAGGTTGCGCTGAGTTGGTGAATAGTGAATATTGATACTTTTATCCACGTGCAGCTCATTTTGCAGTTGAAGGCTGTCGGCGATTTCGTGCAGCGTTTTTGCATTTACCAGCATTGAGCGAATCTGGGTCAGTTCACCTTCGGACCGGTTGGGGTATTTTTTCATCAGGTACTGGGAAACAACCAGATCGAGCACGGCATCGCCCAGAAATTCCAGCCGCTCGTAGGATTCGCTCTGTGAAGCCGCGGCTGACCGGTGGGTCAACGCCCGTTTTAAAAGGGTTTTGTCATTAAAAGCGTACCCGATTTTTCTTTCGATTGGCGCAGGATTTTTTCTTGAAAACAGACGAATTGGCAGACGTAAAATTTTCATGACTCAAATTTTTTCGCCGCCAGAACCGCATTATGTCCGCCGAATCCGAAATTGTTGCTTAAACCACTGGTGATGGTTTTTTTCACGGCTGTATTCGGAGTGTAATTCAGATCGCACTCCGGGTCGGGATTTTCCAGATTGATGGTAGGTGGAATTATCTGATCCCGTAAGGACAGACAGAGGGCGATAAATTCCACGGCGCCGGTCGCGCCCAGAAGGTGACCGGTCATGGATTTGGTGGAGCTGATACTCAGGTTGTAGGCGTGTTTCCCAAAGACCGATTTGATGGCGACTGTTTCATACTTATCGTTTAAAGGGGTGGAGGTGCCGTGGGCGTTGATATAATCACAATCTTCGAGATTCATTCCGGACATGTTAACCGCCCTCTGGATCGCCAGCGCCTGACCTTTGCCTTCCGGATGAGGTGCGGTGATGTGGTAAGCATCCTCAGAAAATCCGTAGCCTTTGATTTCGGCATAAATGGGCGCCGAGCGGCGCATGGCATGTTCCAGTTCTTCCAGAATGACAATTCCGGCGCCTTCGCCGATTACAAAGCCATCCCGGTGCATTTCAAAGGGGCGGCTGGCTTTGTGAGGTTCGTCATTCCGGCGCGAGAGGGCTTTCATATTTGAAAAACCAGCCAGCGCAATAGGCGAAATGCTGGCTTCGGCACCGCCGGTTATGATCACGTCGGCATCATCGCAGAGAATGTGACGCATGGCGATTCCGATAGTGTGTGACGATGTGGCGCAGGCGGATGTCACCGAGTAGTTCGGTCCCATAAATCCGTGATTGATGGCAATATGTCCCGGAATGATATCGGGAATCATCATGGGGATAAACAGGGGGCTGACAAAGCGGTGACCTTTATTGAGCAGAATAGAGTGTTGTTGTTCGAGAGTCTGAATTCCGCCGATTCCGGAGCCGACGATAACACCGACCCGTTCGGGATTGATGGAGCTCTCTTTCAGATCCGCATCCCGGATTGCCTGTTCTGCCGCCGCAAGACCGAAATGAGTTACCCGGTCCATGCGCCGGGCTTCTTTCGGATCAATCCAATCGGTGGGATCGAAATTCTTTACTTCTGCACCGATCTTGACCGGCAGCTCGGCAACGGGAAAGGCTTGGATAATATCAATCCCGCAGACGCCGTTGACACAATTGGACCAAAAGGTGGGGACATCATTTCCGATCGGGGAAATGATGCCCGCACCAGTCACAACGACTCTTTTTTGCATAGAATAGGTCGTCTCTATAGGTTGTCAAGATAATTGACGACGTCACCAACCGTTCTCAGTTTCTCGGCTTCCTCGTCGGGAATTTCAATATCGAACTCTTCTTCCATTTTCATAATCAGTTCGACGGTATCCAGACTGTCGGCTCCAAGGTCGTCAATAAAGGACGCTTCTTTGGTGATTTTTGATTTCTCCACACCGAGTTTCTCGGCGACAATTTCCTGTACTTTTTCAAAACTACTCATACTATCCTCCTGATTTTGTTTACATGACCATCCCACCGTCAACTCTAATTACCTGTCCGGTAATATAGTCAGCAAACGGTGATGCTAAAAAGAGGGCTACATTAGCCACATCTTGACTGTTACCTGCCCGCTTCAGCGGGATTGCGGTTAAAAGTACTTCTTTGGCTTTTTCGTCGAGAACGTGGGTCATTTCGGTCGCAATATAACCGGGTGCGATGGCGTTGACCGTGACGTTACGACTAGCCAGCTCCCGGGCAACGGATTTCGTAAATCCGATTACACCGGCTTTACTGGCGGCGTAGTTGCTCTGCCCGGTATTGCCGATTATGCCGATGACGGAACTGACATTGATAATTTTTCCAAGACGCTGTTTAATCAACTGTTTACTGACGGCTTTCGTAACCAGGAAAACCCCTTTCAGATTAGTGTTGATAACGGCATCCCACTGCTCTGTTTTCATGCGCATCAACAGGGTATCCCGGGTAATTCCGGCATTATTGATAACGATATCGAGGTGATCATAGGTACTGACAATCTGTTCGATCAGGCGGTTGACCTGGTCCTCCTGAGTGACATCGCAAGGCAGTGCCAGAAAACGGTAATTTTTTTCCTGAAAAACCTGTTTGGCGTTGGCAAGGGATTCGCTGTTGTAGTCGGATAAAACGACACTTGCGCCCCGTTCTGCAAAAGATTCGGCTATGGTTCGACCGATTCCACGTCCGGAACCGGTCACCAGGACGACTTTATCCAGAAATGTCATTTCCATTGGATATTCTCCAGATCTTCAGCGCGGGAGATGCCTCTTACGATCACATTGTTATTAATGCGTTTGATCAGACCCTGGAGGACATTCCCGGGTCCGATTTCCACAAAAACTCCGGCGCCGTCATTGATCATATTTTCGATACAATTGACCCATAATACCGGTGAGGTTAATTGCTGGTGCAGCCGGTGGCGGATCTCGTTCACATCGGTTGTGGCGGTTCCGGTCACGTTGGAGTAGATCGGGCAGCGGGGCGGGTGAAACGTTGTGGCGTCGAGGGCTTTTTTTAAGGTATCGCCGGCGCTTTTCATCAGGCTGGAATGGAATGCTCCGCCGACGGAGAGTTCGATAACCCGTTTGGCGCCAGCCTCTTTTAATGTGAGCATGGTAGATTGGACGGTATGCACGTCGCCGCTGATGACAATCTGATTCGGTGAATTATAGTTGGCGATATTACAGATTCCGCCAATAACCGATTTTTTTAGTACATTTTGAATTGTCTCATAATCCAGCCCGACGATAGCCGCCATGGTACCGGAATTATTTTCTGTAGCAATTTGCATCTGCTCAGCCCGGATTTTGACCAGCTCCAGACCCTGCCGGAAATCCATAACGCCGGCGGCAACCAGGGCGGAATATTCACCCAGACTGTGTCCGGCGACCATGTCGGGTAGTTTTTGCCGGGCTTTCAGTTCCTCAAAAAGGACCATAGAGTGAATAAATATAGCCGGCTGGGTTACCCGGGTTTGAGTCAGTTCAGCCAGAGGTCCATAGAATGAGAGGTCCTTGATTGGGAAGTCAAATATTTCAGCAGCCAGGTCGTAATATTTTTGGGCGATGGGATGGGTGTTGTACAAATCCAGTCCCATACCCACAAATTGAGACGCCTGTCCGGGAAATACAAAAGCCGTTTTCATTGTAATAGACTCCACCTCATTAACATACTGCCCCAGGTAAAGCCGCCCCCGAAGGCTGACATCAGCAGCAGATCACCCGGTTTTAATCGTCCCTGATCGTATCCATCAACGATTCCCAGCGGAATGGTCGCAGCAGTTGTATTGGCATATTTATCAATATTGATTAAAACCTGCCCGTCTTTCAGTTTCAAGCGGTTGACGCAGGCATCAATAATTCGTTTGTTAGCCTGGTGCGGGATAAACAGCCCCACGTCCGCGCCGGTAAAAGAATTGCGTTGGAGCAGCTCGATTGAGACGTCAGCCATTTTGCTGACCGCCAGTTTGAAGACGGTTTTGCCTTCCTGGTAGATGTAGTGCATCTTTTTATCAATGGTTTCGTGGCTGGCGGGATGCCGACTGCCGCCGCCGGCCATGTAGAGAAAATCTTTACCACTGCCATCCATTTTTGCCAGATAGTCAATGATGCCGAACTCGGCATTTTCAGTGGGTTCAACCAGTACGACACTGGCGGCGTCACCGAAAAGAACACAGGTGTCGCGATTGGTATAATCCGTGATGGTACTCATCGTATCGGTGGCGGCAACCAGGACCTTTTTATACAGTCCGTTTTCCACCAGTTGGGCGGCGATAATCATGGCGTACACGAATCCAGAGCAGGCGGCGGAGATGTCGAAGCCCCAGGCGTTGGTTGCGCCGATGTTGTACTGGATCAGGGCGGCGGTGGAGGGGAAAAACATATCCGGTGTAATCGTGGCGACGATAATTACGTCAATCTCTTGGGGATCTATATCAAACCGCCTTTGCAGATCCTGAAAAGCAAAGCTAGCCATGTCGGAGCTGGCTTCACCTTCGGCGGCGATATGTCTCTCGGAAATGCCGGTTCTGGTCCGAATCCATTCATCGGAGGTATCCACCATTTTTTCAAGGTCGAAATTGGAAAGAATTTTTTCCGGTACATATTTGCCAATGGCGGTTATAGTTGCTTTTCTTCTCATCGTTTTTCCCCTAAACCTTTAAATATATTATTTTGGCGGGAATAGTGGTAGAAAAATATCGTTGCAATCACAATTTATGATTTTGACTGTGAAAATATTGGAAAGGGTATAAGAATCACCACGCCGGGTCGCTTACTTTTTCTTTGCCGAGATGACCGGTCGCCCTCTGTAATATCCGCAATTCGGACAGGCGCGGTGGGGCAGCTTGGGTTCATTGCATTGTGGACAAAGGGCAATCGTAGCTGCGGTTAATTTTTGGTGAGTCCGACGTTTATCTCGTCTTGATTTCGATATTTTACGTTTTGGTAAAGCCAATGATTTACTCCTCTGAACTATTGGTTAATAAATTTTCCAGCGGCTTCCATCTATCATCGAAGGGAGCTGCCTTGCAGCGGCATTTTTCGATGTTCAGATTGGCGCCGCAGCCCGGACAGATTCCGGCACAGGATTCCGAACAGATGTTTTTCATCGGAATTTCGATTAATAGCGCATCATGCGCAAAGGCGGTCAGGTCAATTTCGTTCGTTTTGGCAGTAATCGGGATGATATTTTCATCAGAGCCGGGCTCCAATGATTCCACCGGGCTTAGAATTGCCAGAAAATCGGATTCCAGATGACGCCTGTAGGATTCCAGACAGCGATCGCATTCAAGTATGATTTCGGTGCTTAAATGACCTTTGATGGTAATCTGTCGCGGACCCTTGTCAATTTTCAGACTGGTCAAGATAGGATTGATAAAACTTTCATCTGTGATTCCCACTTCAGTTTTTGTAACGGTCATTTCGATTGTCTGGGCGCCTTCTTTGAGAGAATTGATTCGTAATTTCATAACAAGTGGCAAATTTATTAGTTGAGACTGCCAGAATCAAGTTATTTCACATTATAAGAATGGCGCCCGGTATTGGACGCCATTCTTAATATGGTCAAATGACATTTTATTGTTCGTTTTTTTCCTCGGCAGCGTCTTCTGCGGGTGTATCTTTACCGGTATCCTCTGCGGATTTGTCGGTTTCAATCGTTTCGTCGCTGTCGAGTTTTTCATCTTCTTCTTTTTCCTCTTCCTTGAGCTCATCCTCGTCTTTGCGGGCAATAAGGTCTTCGTCGTCCTTTTTCTTCCGCAAAATGACATAAATCAGGGACTGTCCGACGCTGAAATTCGTCAGCAAATAAGCTACCGCGCTGCCCCCGATTACGAAGAGGGCAATGGCAATTAATACGATCGTGATCATATCGGTTGTGGTCAGATAGAGGGGGCGAACCATTCCAAGAGACGCCGGTGTATAGAGATTGAAGGTCTTGCTTAAGAAGGGTGTCAGCGGCGAATTGATGCCGAAAATGTAGGAAGAAGCCTGCTCCATAATGCGGCTGAGTTTGCCGTTCATCAGCCAGGATTGACCGAATACATAGTTAAAGAACTGGTAACCAATAATCATGGCGTAGGCATAGATATAAGTGGCTACAGCGGTCAGTCCCAGGACGAGCCCCTCGTAAATTACTAACCGCCAGGGCTGGGCCCACAGTGTGGAGTAGCTTTGAAAGACGGTCTCCATAGTATCTTCTTCGGCAGTCCCGACAATTCCGGCACCCAGGATGAGTGATACAACAAATACGACAGCAGTATATACGACAAATACCGCCACAATAAAATAGAGCAGGTAGGGTATTCCGAGAAACAGAATATCCAGGACCGGCCATTTGGCAATCCAGGCGGCAATGATTGCCATAACAATGAAGAATGCCATAATCAGCAGGAGGGATACGGGTCCCATAATCACCGCAGTTCCATGCTTTTTAATATATTTGAAACTGTCACCTGAGGAATAAAATTCATCGCCTTTCAGCTGCTTGTAGGTGATCCGGGATACAGCCAGGGAAGCCAGCAGAAAGATAATCACCCAGAGCAGAATTCCCAGACCGTAAACTATCCAGCTGTACCAGGCAATCGGAAGGTCAACGCCCCAGAGGCAGGGAAAGAGAAAGTGGGTGTTCCAGATTTCAACAATGCTCTGACCATTGATGATCAATGCCAAATAGGAAAGTATCAGATAAACAGCCCAGCCTAATCCTAAGCCAAGCAGGTGGACCCAGATTTTCTTTCCACTGAGTGCCAACCGTGGAGTCCTAAAAACGTCGCGAACGTCAAAATACAAAGGCTTCATTATCTCCTCCAGAATTTTATTAGTCTTGTCGTACCAGGTCTATCCAAAGCAGCTCGTGTGGCAGTTTTGCTTTTAATTCTTTTAACGCCGCCTTAGCCGCATTGCGGTTATCAAAGTTGCCCGTACGGACTCGATACCAGGTTTCGCCGGTCTCCAGAAAGGTGGCTTTTTGAATATACAGGTCGAGATTGAGGTGGTCCAGCAGTCTGACGGCTCGCTCAGCTCCGGCATAGGTCTTCCAGGAAGAAATCTGGATCGTGTATTTGCCGGGAATGCTCGGGATGCTCTGTCCGATCGGTTTTTGCGGGCGGGGCTTGGGTGCCGGAGTGGTTTCGCGGCTATCGGGGTAGGTCGGTTGCGCGGGTGTTCTTTTTTCTTTTGTATCTTCATAAACTGGTGCCGGAGCCTGCATGGCTTCTTCACTCAGCGCATAGCCCTCCTCTTTCGGAGCGGGAGCGGAGCTGGTGTCCTCGATTACACGGCAAAGCAGCTCTTTTTCATCCTTGACCTTTCCATCAGGTCCTACAATGGAATAGGCGACTACGTAATCGCCGGCGGCGTCGGGTACAAAGGATATATTGAAGCTGCGGCTGTTGGGCTGGAAAGAGAGGATATCCATATTACTCCCGGCTGGCTTCTCCACAAAACTCCAGCCGTAGGTACAGGCGAGTGTATCATCCCTAGATTCAATCAGCGGTGCCAGGTGTATCCGTTTCCCGACGATCCCGGGAATCGGTTCGGGTTTATCACAGGAAATAACAACCAGTAGCAAGATGAAAATTAATAGTATTGCTTTTTTCGTTTTCATTCTGTTTCTCCTTTTCGGATCGTTGTCATGTTATAATTTCCATCAAGGGAAAGAAAAATGCAATTTCTTTCTGAGCATTTTCTTCAGAGTCCGATCCGTGAACGGTATTTCGCTGGACAGATTCGGCGTAAAGTCGCCGCAATGTGCTTTCAGCCGCTTCCTGCGGATCGGTAGCACCAATCGCTGTCCGAAAGGCTTCTACGGCATTTTCCTTCTCCAGTACCATTGAAATGCAGGGACCTGAAGACATGTATCCCACTAATCCCTGAAAAAAAGGTTTGCCTTTATGTATTGTATAAAAGGCTTCAGCTTCGCTGCGGGAGAGCCTGAACATCTGCAGCGCTTTGATTGTAAATCCTCTATTCAGGATGAAATCAATTGCTTTTCCGGTTAGGTTGCGTTCGAGACAATCGGGTTTTAATATAGCCAATGTCCAGTTTCCCATCAGCGCTCCTGTTTAGGATAAAATACGTGTATATTTACCATTGTCAAGTCCTTTTTGGGCGGTTTCGAGAGAGGTGATAATGACCGCCTCCCCGCCATTTTTGAGAAAATGGATAGCGGCATTGATTTTTGGTCCCATACTGCCCGGCGGGAAATGACCATCGGCTGACAATTTCACCAGATCGTCCATCTGAATTTCGTCTATAAACTCCTGATTGGGTTTGCCAAAATTGATTGCAATCCGGTCTACGTCGGTCAAAATAAACAGTTCCTGAGCACCGATGTCTTGCGCCAACACCGCTGAAGCCAGGTCTTTGTCAATGACCGCATCAAAGCCCTCATACAATCCATTTTCCATGATGTAAACCGGAATCCCGCCACCTCCGGCGGCAATCACAATAATCCCCAGATCAACCAGTTGTTTAATGGCTTTTTTATTGATAATCCGGCGTGGTATCGGGGAGGGCACGACCCTTCTCCAGCCCTTGCCCGGTACCTCCTTGATTTGCCACCCGAATTTCTTAGCCAGCGGCAAAATCTCCTCTTTCGTATACCAACTTCCGATGTATTTACTGGGATTTTGACTTGAGGGATCGTTAATATCAATGATCACCTGCGTGATAATTGTCACTACATCACGGTCAATGTCCTCCCTGATAAGGGCATTTTGCAGAGACTGTTCGATCATGTACCCCATTCCGCCCTCGGTATCGGCGTCGCAGATGCCCAGTGGTAGATAGGGGGCTTTAGCATTGGTCAATTCAACCCGCAGCAGGGCGTTGCCCACCTGGGGACCGTTGCCGTGCGTAATGGCAAGATTGTAATCCTGTCTGATGAAATTCATGATGGCGATACAACTTTTGCGGGTATTGCGGAATTGATTGGCAATCGTGTCAACTTCTCCCTTCGGAGAGATCGCATTTCCGCCCAGGGCAATAACGGCAGTTTTGTGAGCTGGCATCATAGCACCTATCGGATTAAATGATGATCTTTGATAAAGTCTTCCAGGATTTCTGTCAGATTGGGATGTCCGATCTCCTGCAGATCATAATAAACCCGGGTATTAGGCTTGTTTATTTTCAAAATGCGGTTCAGGTCTATCGGCGTTCCGATGATGACGGAATCGCAGTCCGTTTTTTCTATCGTCGCTTCCAGGTCTTTAATCTGCTGTTCGCCGTAACCCATTGCCGGTAGGAGGTGTCCGATGTTCGGGTAAATCCGAAAGGTTTCGGTCAATTTTCCAACCGTATAGGGTCTCGGATCAACACATTCGATGGCGTTGTATTTTCGGGCGGCAACGGTGCCGGCGCCGATCTTCATTTCGCCGTGTGTGAGGGTGGGACCATCCTCTACAACCAAAACACGTTTGCCCCGGATCAACTCGGGCTTATCCACTTTGATAGGGGATGCGCCGTCAACAACAATCGCTTCGGGATTGACCTTGTTGATGCTTTCCCGAACAGTCTGAATTCCTTCCGGTGCCGCGCTGTCAATTTTATTGATCACTACCACGTCAGCAAGGCGGAGATTGACCTCGCCGGGATAGTAACTCAGTTCGTTACCCGCGCGGTGCGGATCGGCGACGGTGATAGTCAGGTCTGGTTTGTAAAAGGCAAAATCGTTATTGCCTCCGTCCCAAAGAATAATATCACAACCGTCGGGATCCTGTTCCGCCGCCCGGATGATGGCTTCGTAATCCACACCGGCATAGATGACGTTGCCCCGGATGATGTGGGGTTCGTATTCTTCCATCTCTTCGATGGTACATTTATGTTTTGTCAAATCGTCCAGGGTGGCAAAACGCTGAACTTTTTGTTCGATCAGATTACCATAGGGCATGGGGTGGCGGATGGCGACGACTTTCAGACCTTTCTGCATCAAAATCTCGATCACCTTCCGGGAAGTTTGACTTTTTCCGCAACCGGTACGGGTGGCACAGACGGCAATCACCGGTTTGGTGCTCTTTATCATGGTGTGAATAGGTCCTAAAAGGGTAAAATTGGCGCCACAGGCGTTTACCAGGGCACTGGTCGCCATCACTTTCTGGTAACTTATATCGCTATAGGAGAAAATACATTCATCTACGGTATATTTTTTAATCAGTTCTGGCAGGTCCTCTTCGGCATAGATGGGAATCCCGTCCGGATAAAACTTGCCGGCTAAATCTGCCGGATATTTCCGGTCGTCTATGTCCGGTATCTGGGCTGCTGTAAAAGCAACTACATGATAATTATCATTATCTCTGAAATATGTATTATAATTATGGAAATCTCTGCCGGCTGCTCCAATAATCAGAACATTCTTTTTTTTCATTTTATCACCTCATATTTGTTAGTACGATTTTCTTAACAAAAAATAGACAAGTAGTTGCCGGGCGACCTATTTAAATCCGAAGTGATATGTCCAGAGAATCAAAGAATGTGTATATTGCGAAACCATAATTTTATAAACTCAAATAAACAACATGCAAAATTAGAGAATTGCTCGTCTAAAAACAAGGGAAAGTATTGATTAAAATAGGGGCTTTGATCAGATTTTGAGATTCAGCCCTTCCCGGGCAATGGATAGGCGGATGTCTTTTTTCCCATAATGCTCATCGCGGTACCTGATGGCATCTCTGAGAATCCCCTCCAGCTTTTGGTCGGAGTAGGAGGGATCATGATGAAAGAAGAGCAGATGTTTAACATTGGCTTGTGCCGCGAAGTCAACCCCCTGTAGCGAGGTGCTGTGTCCCCAGTTTTCCTTTTCGATGCTCTCCTCAATGGTATATTGGGCGTCGAATATCAGGACATCTGCGCCCCTGAAAAAATCTATATAGGCGGCATAGCGGTCTTGATCAATGTTTTTGTACTCGGAATCCGTGGCGTAGACGATTGATTTATGCTGGTAATCAATGCGGTACCCAAAAGACCCACCGGGATGATTCAGCATCTTGTTGGTAATCCAGATACCATCCAGGTCGAAGGCTTCTTCTTTGCGCAGCTGAAAAAAATCAATCACGGCGCCCATGGCTGATAGCGATACCGGGTAGTATTCGTCCTCCTGCTGATTGCTGATGCGCTGTTCGAGACCGTTGTGAACGCCGTAGATGGTGATGTTGTTACCCGATTTATAAGCCGGCGCGAAAAAGGGAAAACCCATAATATGATCCCAATGGGTGTGTGTCAGAAAAATATGAGCTTCGCCGTGTCCGTCACCAAATTCCCGGGTCATCAGCAACTCCCCCAGCGGACGGATGCCCGAGCCGGCATCCAGAATAATGTGTTTTCCTTCAATATTAATATAGATGCAGGCGGTATTGCTGCCCACAAAACGTTTCATTTCAACCGGCAACTGAGCAATATATTTATCTATCTTCGCAGCGTCATCGAGTTTTTGTCGTTGGCAGTCTTTGAGAATATTTTTAAGCTTGATTTCAAATTCGGAAGGGTCGGGTGAAGTAGGTAACGAGCCGCGAACTCCCCAGAAGGTCAGATCAATTGGATGTGGATTTTCGTCGAACATTCCCCTCTCCTTCGTAATAAAATAAAAATCTATCCATGTTCACGTGCGCTTTAACAGCCCCAATATGACAGAATAATGTTAAAAAATCAACACTTTTTTCTGCCTCTTTCCGTCAGTATTGTAATTAAATATTCAGGGACAAATAAAATGTGATCTGGAACAAAATTCTTTGCTTAGACATTTAACTTTCTCCAAAGTAGGGTTGTCCCATAAAAAACAAAGAAGTTCTTGAAAGTCTGCCGGATTTTGTGCATATTATAGATAATTTGAAAGGAGTGTAATGAAAATGAAAAAGAAGCTGCAATTGAGTAAAATTTTAGTCATTTTCGCGGTTGTCGTTGGACTTATCGTCGGATGCTCCAAGGAGGTTGTTGAAGAAGAACCTGTCCGAGAAGAGCCGACACCTGTCCAGGAAACACCGGAAGAACCGGTTGCCGAGCCTGTGCTAAAAGAACCCGAACCGGTTCTGGATGAGACCATCGCTCCGGTTGAATCGGCTACTGCACATTCCGCAAGCGAAACCCTGGAGGAACGGGAAGGTAAACTGGAAGAGGTTCTTGAACTGATCAGCGAAACCGATAGCGTCAATATTTTTTACATGGTTAAACCCGGTGACTATCTCTCCCTGATTGCGAAAAATGAGTATGGCAATATCGGAATGTGGCGAATGATTTATAAGTGGAACCGGAAGAAGATCGGTGATAACCCCAATATTATTTACCCCTTTCACGAATTTTTACTAAAGAAACCGAAGAACACAGCCAATGATCTGGAGTTTGACTATTACAACTACATGGTCAGAGCGAATGAAACTCTCTGGTCAATTGCCGGAAAAGAATATGACAATCATTATGCCTGGATCGTTATTCTGCGTGATAATGCCGATGTGCTCGGACCGAATATTGATCATGTGCTACCCGGTACGGTGTTGAAACTGAGAACGAAGTTATTTAATTAAGTATCCCTAAAAGTGCTATCTGAAAAGCGGAGTGAAGGCTCCGCTTTTTTTTATCTTTCTGCCGTCCGGAACCCCAGAAAGGGCTTAGCATTAATAAAAATCCTTTTAAATTAGGGGTAATTTATAAACCGTGAGGAGCAGGGGATTATGGCAAATGGTATTAATTTATTTGACTGGCTGGTGATTTTGGTCTACTTTGCGTTTGTGTTCGGTATCGCGCTCTATTTTTCCAAACGTGCCGGTAAAGATACCAGTCAATTTTTCCTTTCGGGTCGGAATCTGCCCTGGTGGCTGGCAGGAACGGCAATGGTTGCCACGACCTTTGCAGCCGATACACCCCTGGCGGTGACGGAGCTGGTTGCCCGGAATGGAATTGCCGGAAACTGGCTCTGGTGGAATTTGGCAATCGGAGCGATGCTAACGGTGTTCTTTTTTGCGAAATTATGGCGCCGCGCGGGCATTGTAACCGATGTAGAATTCACCGAATTCCGTTATTCCGGCAAGGCGGCGGCGGTATTAAGAGGATTCCGGGCGATCTATCTCGGTGTTTTTATGAATGCCATTGTGATGGGCTGGGTTCATAAAGCCATGGAGAAAATTTTCCATGTCACGATCTCGGCGGTGAACCCCTTTTTACTGGTTGCGGCTGCATCCATCATTATTGCGCTTTATGCCTCGGCTTCGGGACTGCTGGGTACCGCCCGGACCGACAGTTTCCAGTTTCTGTTCGCCATGACCGGCTGTATTATTCTGGCGGTGATTGTGGTACGTTTACCACAGATTGGGGGCGCGGTGGCATTAAAGAGTAAACTGGCGCCTCAGGTGTTAAGTTTTTTTCCGAAAATCGGACAGGTGGATTTACACCGAATCACCGGCGGCGTCCTGGCGTTATCGGTGGGTGCGTTTTTTGCCCATATCGGTCTGCAATGGTGGTCCAGCTGGTATCCCGGAGCGGACCCCGGCGGCGGTGGTTATATTGCTCAGCGGATGATGTCTGCTAAAGACGAAAAGCACAGTCTGTTAGCCACATTATGGTTTACAATCGCACACTATACCCTGCGTCCATGGCCCTGGATTCTGGTGGCATTGAGCGCCTTAATCATTTTACCGCGGGCGGAGAGTCCGGCGGCATTACAGACGGAAAATCCGACCCTGTACCGGCAGGTTGTAGCGGTTTATAACGGTGAGTTAAAGGTTGCAACCAGTCCGGAGTACCAGACGCCCGAATTCAGGTCATTTTATGAGAAATATGAAAATACCGTTGATCCCGGTGTCATGTATCCCAAGATCATGATGCGGTTCCTGCCCCCCGGATTACTGGGACTGCTGATCGCTACCTTTTTGGCGGCGTACATGTCCACGATTGCCTCGCAGCTAAACTGGGGTACTTCCTATATCATTAACGATTTCTATCGGCGCTTCATCAAGCCCGGCGGTGCTGAAAAGCATTACGTCTTTGTGTCGAGAATAGCCATGTATCTGATGATTCTGTTTTCTCTTTTGATTGCCCGATACCTGCTTACGACCGTTTCAGGCGCCTGGGAGTTCATCATCAATGCCAGTGCCGGGATCGGTGCGGTGCTGATTTTACGCTGGTTCTGGTGGCGGATCAATGCCTGGTCGGAAATATCAGCTATGCTGGCACCGTTGGTTATTTATCCGATTGCCAGATTCGGATTCGGAATGCAGTCGCCAATCACACTTTATCCGGTGGTTTTCGGGACAACGCTTGTCTGGCTGGCGGTGACTTTCTGCACGGCTCCAACCGACCGGGAGACGCTGAAAAAATTCTATCGCAGAGTACACCCCGGAGGACGCGGCTGGAAACCTGTTGCAGATGAACTGCCCGATGTGGTCAGTGACAGCGGATTCGGAAAGACTTTGATTGACTGGATTTGCGGTGTCGTGCTGGTCTATGCCAGTCTCTTCGGGATCGGTAAAATTATTCTGGGCGACTATCTGCCCGGCATCCTCTATCTTATTGTTGCTGCGGCTGCGGCACTGGTGATTTACTGGCATCTGTCAAAAATCGGTTGGGAGACCGTTACCGAATAGGTCGAATAAGCGGATGGGACTAAAGCGGGAATTAAATATCTGGCATGTGATTGCCCTGATTCTGGGGACGGTAATCGGGTCTGGTGTTTTCATTAATCTGCCGATTGTTGCCAGGGAAGCCGGCAGCCCCTGGCTGGCGGTGATCGCCTGGTTTATCGGCGGGATTCTCTGGCTGCCGCAGCTGTTCATTTTAGCGGAAATGGCAACCGCCTATCCGGAGGAAGGATTTGGCTATTTATATTTAAAAAAGGCGGGCAGTCCGGCGCTGGGATTTCTTTACGTCTGGACTGTTTTCTGGACCAGCGATACGCCGAGTATCACGATTATCGCCCTCAGTGCCGTATCGGCGTTGAGTATTTTCTGGGAACCGCTGGAGGGGACGCTGTACACAAAGCTGTTTGCGATGCTCCTGATCGTTGTTCTGACCTATATTCATTACCGCAGCGTCCGAAAGGGTGGCGGGCTTCAGATTATCTTGACAATCGCCAAGCTCTCGCCGCTGATTTTACTATGCATTCTCGGTGTAAGTCTGTTCAATAGTGAACACCTGTTTTTTATGCCGGATAAAGCAATTACCGCCAACCGCAGTATCATTACCCTGCTCGTCGCCGGGGTAGCCGGTACGATCTGGTCTTACGCCGGTTTTACCAATGTGCTGTATATGGCAGGTGAGATGCAGAATCCGGCGAAAATTATACCACGCAGCCTTTTGATTTCTGTGGGAATTGTGACCCTTATCTATAGTCTGATTGCGTTATCCACGAGTGTATTTATTCCCTATGACGATCTGATCGCCACCAGTGGTCAGTTTGCAAATCCTTTTCTCTATCTGCCGGCTTTTGCCAAAATCGCCGGCGCATTCCTGGCGATCGCCGCATTCATCAGCATGATTGGTTGTGTTAATGCCCTGATTATGGTCCAGCCGCGCATCGAATATGCCATCGCAAGGGATGGACTTTTCTTCAAAAGCTTTGGTCATATTCACCCGCGCTATCAGACGCCCGATTATTCGATCCTGCTACAATCGGGTTTGGCGATTGTGCTGCTTTTCTTCGGTGGCATCGAAGGACTCCTGGGATATTTTACGCTCTCATATTTGTTGCAGAATGGATTGATTTACGGGGCAATCTTTTTCCTCCGGAAACGGGAGGATTATAAGCCCACTTTCAGGTCGCCAGCCTGGCTGCCGATGGCGATTATTGCGATTGCGTCGCAGTTGTATCTGATTTTCGGTACCTTTATCGCCTTTCCGGCGGGTGGCGTATTATCGGCGGCGATTCTAATTGCCACCGGACTGCCGATGTATTACTATTTCCGATTCCGGCAATCCCGATTACGGTAGTAATTCCAAAGCGAGGTCAGCATGCCGTTCAATAAAAAAGCTTTTCCAAAAATCGTAGCCCTGATCGTGGGCATTGTTGTCTTGGCGCCAATTGTACCAATGGCTCATCCGGCAGATGAAATGATGCTGGATTATGACCGGGATGCCTGCCTGCTGACTATTAAAATTGTGCATGACTCGCAGGATTTTAACCGCCATTTTATTGAAAAAATTTGGGTATCGGTCAATAGGAAAGAGATTATCAGACAGTGCTTCAGCAGTCAGGATAATGGCGGCGGACTGACGTTACAGTATAAGATTTTTAATTTGAAAAACGGAGATATAATCACGGTGGAATGCCGGTGCAACATCTACGGCAGACAGACCGTTTCGCTGGAAATTGAATAAAAGTGTTTATATAGAATATCCCGGAATCGGTAGCGTTGAATTTGCTTCGAGCCGGAAAGCCCGGCGGTTGAATATTGCGGTCAAGAGCAGCCGGTCGGTGCGGGTTGCCGTGCCAAGGGGAATCCCGTTGCAAACGGCTTATACATTTTTTGATGAGCATCTGGGTTGGGTGCAGAAATCACAGCGCCGGATAGAAGAGGCGCAACAACCACAATTTGATAGTAACTTTAAAACCCGCCGGCATATATTGGTCGTCAATCCGACTGAACGGGATTTTTTTCTATATCAGATTACTGCCCGAGAAATCCGGGTGTTTCTGCCTGCCGGTTTAAATGCCGACGCCGACAGCGCACGGCGATTCATTTTACAGGCTATTATTGAAGCTTATCGTCTGGAAGCCCGGCAATTTTTACCCGCCCGGCTTGCCGAACTGGCTAAGCGGTATCAATTTCACTATAACCGTGTCTTCATTAAAAACCTGAAAAGCCGGTGGGGTAGCTGTTCAATTCAAAATAATATCAATCTGAATGCGCAATTAATGCGCTTTGAAGACAGGGTGATTGATTATATCCTTCTGCATGAGCTGCTCCATACCCGGATTAAAAACCACAGTCCGGTTTTCTGGAAAGCCCTGTCGGCGATATACCCGGATGTACCGGCAGCCCGTAAAATTCTGAAAAGGGTAAAACCCTATGTATTTTGAATTTCTCTTAAAGTAATTAAGTTTGTCAAATGACCTATAAACAGGTATATAAATAGCCAAAAAACGGTATATCCACTCCAATACCTTAAATAATTAAAGAATCCTGTTTCATCTTCATTTAATATATACTAAATTTTCCCATGGGTCTCTGGTTTTAAAGGGATAAACAGGAGCAGGAGATGACGAAGCGTCTGCGTGAATTATTGTCCGATGGGGCGTACAAAAAAATAAACGCCCTGGAAAATCGAAAGGTGATTGCCATTCTGGAGGATACGATTCGGCTGTGCCAGCCGGCGAAAGTCACCGTACTGAGCGACAGTCCCGAAGATATTGATTATATTCGCCAACTTGCCTTGAACACGGGTGAAGAGCACCCCTTGTCAATCAAAGGACACACCGTTCATTTTGATAGTTATCGGGATCAAGCCCGGGATAAAAACAACACCAGGGTGCTCCGGGTAGCCGGAGTAAAGTTGGGTAAGCATATTAATGCGATTGATCGTGAAGAGGGCTTGCGGGAGATTTATGGATTGATGGATGGAATTATGCAAGGTAAGGAGATGCTCGTCTGCTTCTTCTGCCTCGGTCCGCAAAAATCGCGCTTTTCGATTTCGGCGCTGCAAATTACCGATTCCGCATATGTTGCCCATTCGGAGGAACTTTTATACCGGCAGGGCTATCAGGAGTTTCTGCGGCTAAAGGGCGGTCATGATTTTTTCTACTTTATCCATTCCGCCGGTGAGCTGGACAAACAGGGAAAGACGAAAAACGATCATCTGCGCCGGATTTTTATTGATCTGGAGGAGAACCGTGTACTCAGTATCAACAATCAGTACGCCGGCAATAGTCTGGGACTGAAGAAACTGGCGCTGCGCCTGGCGATTAATAAAGCCAGTTATGAAGACTGGCTGACCGAACATATGTTTATTATGGGGATTCATCCCCCGGAAAGAGCCCGGACGACCTATTTCACCGGCGCCTTTCCCAGCGCTTGCGGAAAGACGAGTACTGCCATGATTCCGGGACAAACCATCGTCGGAGATGACATCGCCTACCTGCGGATTTGGGATGATAAGAGCTGTCACGCCGTTAATATCGAGTCAGGAATTTTTGGAATCATTAGCGATGTAAATCCGGTTGACGACCCTTTGATATATGAATGCCTGACTACGCCGCGGGAATTGATTTTTTCCAATGTTCTCGTCAATAGCGGGACGCCTTATTGGCTCGGAATGGGACGGGAGTTGCCCGACAGCGGGATCAATCACTATGGCAGCTACAAAAAGGGGCAGAGGGATCAAGCGGGCAATTTAATTTCACCGGCACATAAAAATGCCCGCTATACCATCCGCATCAGCGAACTGGATAATGTTGACCCCGAAGTTGATAATCCCGACGGTGTCCGAATAGACGGCATTATCTATGGTGGTCGGGATTCCGATACCAACGTGCCTATCTGTCAATCCCTGAGTTGGGAGCATGGCGTCTTTATCGGAGCCTGCCTGGAATCGGAGACCACCGCAGCGACGCTTGGCAAGGAGGGAGTCCGTAAGCATTCACCCATGGCTAATCTCGATTTCATTGTCGTGCCACTTCATCGCTATATCCGCAATCATCTCGAATTCGGACGGCGGTTGCAGAGAAAACCCCTTATTTTTTCCACGAATTATTTTCTTAAAGATAAAACGGGCAACTACCTGCTGGATAAGCTGGATAAAAAAATCTGGATTTTGTGGGCTGAAGGTCGGGTTCATAACGAATTTGATGCCATTGAATCCCCGGTCGGATATATTCCTCACTATAATGATCTGAAGAACCTGTTTAAAACCGTACTAAAAAAAACCTTTACCCCTGATTTGTACCGGGAAGTATTTGCTATCCGGATTAAACGACTGCTAGAAAAACTCGACCGGATGGAAAAGATTTATAATAATGGTCAATTTCCGCAAGAGTTTATTTTCATGTTCCATCTGCAGAGAGACCGACTGATGAACGCCCGGAACCACTTTGATTCGGATATCATTTATCCGGATATGCTGGTCTGACGGAGAACAGGGTAAGACGGTTAGAAGTAAAGGGTGCAGTATTTTTTTACCGAAAAATATCAGCGCTCTTTAACGTATTTTTTATCCAGTTCCCGCAAGCGGTCCAGAGTGTCCGGGGGATTCATGTTGGTGCCTTTTCCGAAAGGCAGATAGGCAACGCCGGTCGCCAGACTGTATCCATCGCTGGAATCTTTTTGCCAGCAGACTTTTCCCAGCAGCTCGATTGGCTCATCATGGGGGACGAACAGCTTCAGAATAATGGTTTTTCCTTTGCGAAGTTCCTTATCACAGGCAAAGGAGAGTCCCCCTTTGCTGATGTTGTAGAGGCGGACGGTATTCTGGTATTTTTGCGCCCGGAAAAATCCGATGGTCTTATATTGTAGTGATGCATCGGGAATTTCGAATCGGTGACAGGTCCGTTTTTCAAAGCCTTGTACCAAGGATCCAGCCTCTCTTTTTTATCCGGGTCAGTCGAACTCTTCCCACTTAATTTGCTTGATATAATAGCTCACTTTGGCGTCTTTCGGGACCTCCACGCTGCATTCAAAATCAAATGAGCGTCCCGGTTCGATAGTGGCGTCGGTCTGGACGCCGCTTTTATACATGTGATAGTTACCGGCAATCAGAGTAGAGTCAGCCGCTAACAGGGTGGTTCCTTCGTCATACAGTTTGAAGATGATCCGGACGAAGTCCGCCCGCCGGATGCCTTCGTTTTTGATTTTGCCCTTGAAAGTCCGTTTGTTTTCATGCACCTGTTCGGTAATGGGACCGTCAACGACGCATTTGGCTTTGGGGAGATCGGCTTTGCGGGTCTGCCTGATGCTGTTTTTTGAGAGCGTCAACTGTCCGATTTGGGTCTGAACGACAACGCGGTCTATATCTTCATGAATGATTTTGCCTTTGACGATGGTGCCGTTGTTGAGAATGATTTCGTGGGTCATTTCGGGCAATTGGATCAGTTTATTGATTTCGCTGCGGATTTCGGGGACCGAGACCCGGATTTCCAATTCCCGCATCTGTTTGCGGATATCAGCCAGTTCTTTGCGCAGACTTTCAATATCCTGATCCACTTCGAAAAATTTTTGTGTTACGGTCGTGGTTTTCTTTTGGGCGAAAGCCGCCTGATTCAGTAACAAACCCAGGAGCAGGAGTAGATATATTCTTTTCATGGTGTCACCATCGCTTTTTGTTGCGCCTGAAAAGCCTTTCGACGCAGGTCTTCAAAGGCTTCGGGATCGCCGAGAGCGGTTGCCATAGCGGTCATTTCATCGAAGAGGACATAATTTTGCGGGTCCTCCATCATGGGCAGCAGCTGCTTAAATATTTCCGGGTCGTTGAATTTTATAAGTGCGGACAGAGCATCCTTTCTGGTTTTCAAGGGAAACTCACGGTTTTGCGTGATCTCCACCAGCGCCGGAACCACCGCCGGATCGGAAAAATCACCCAGTGCCCGGGCTAAAATCTCGGTTAGTTTGAAATAATCTTCCTTCCCGCTGTTAAAAGTTTCCAGCAGTGCCAAAATGACGTCCGCCTGTTTGATATCGCCGATTGCCTGCAGGGCAAAATTCCGGATTTGGCGCTGCGATTCCGGATCGCCGAGCATCTCAATGAAGGTTTGGGTGATCAGCGGGTGCTGGCGTTTCCCCAAAATCTCCAGAGCCAGCGACCGTACCGACAGACTGACGGTCTTGTCTTTGGCGATATTGATCAGGATTGGAACGACCTTATCGTCTGCAGCCGAACCCAGTACCCGGGTCAGTGATTCCTGCATCAGGGCATAATTTTCTTTCTCGGTCTGATATAAATTCAGGAGCTGCTCTACCTGGGTTGTAATCTCGGCGTTCTCCAATTTCGCCATTACGCCGGTGCGGAATTCGATATATTTTTTTTGAGCCGATACCAAGCCCGCGACCATCGCATCAATATTTTCGGGCGTGGGATTATTGATCAGCGCACTGGCGGTAGCAGTCAACAGAGCGTAATTCAGACCGACTCCCTGTGCCATAAAATCGTGGATCAGTTTTAAGGCGTCGGGATGTCTGGTCTCCGCCATGACCTGCAGTACCGCAATTCTGGTTTCAATCGGCTGGGTGGGGTCCTTGTAAATAGCCATCAGATCCTCAATGGTATTCAGGTCGCCCTTATTGTAGTCCACCCGTAATTTCTCCACATCTTCTTCTGTTATCGTCGCAACTTTGGAAGCGCAGGCGGCGAATAGCAGGATTGACAGAATGAGAAACAGCTGGTTTAATCTTTTCATGGTTGGGTTCACTTTTCCTTTTGACAATTTGATATTAGAATTTTTAAGCCTTTATGTCAAGCAAAAATTGGGATTCACTTAAAGTGATGTTTTAAGAGTTTGCCGCTTCCAGTAGCACAGCCTCATTGCATGACCATCGAAATAACCAAAGCTAAAATAGCGAATCCAATCGCCCAGGTTGATCAGCTGACCGTTTTTATAGCGGTGATCCGTCGGCAGATGAAAATGTCCGGTAACCACGACATCGAAGCCCTGATCAATAATTTTTTCACCATACTGAATCAGTTCCTTCCGCTCCTGCTCTATTAAATCGGGATCCCGCAGTGTCAGATGCCGGCTTTTCCCGGAAACCGCTTTGGCGATTTTGAAAGCAATGTCCGGATGGATCAGCCGAAACAAAAAAATAAACAGTCGGTTACGCAGAATCCTTTTCATCAGACGATATCCACGGTCCCGCCTGAGAATGCCGTCACCGTGATAGATAAAGAAGGATTTCCCGGCAATCGTCGTTTTCATGGAGCTGGGATGGAACTGCACTCCCAGTTCAACGGTGATAAAGGATTCGAACCAATAATCGTGATTTCCGGCTAAAACATGAATTTCGCAGCCGGCGTCTACCATTTCCTGAAGTTGCCGCAGAATCCGGAAAAAGTGGCGCGGGATGACATATTTATATTCAAACCAGAAATCAAACAGGTCACCCACAATATACAGCGTCGCCTTCTGCGCTTTGACTTGATCCAGAAAATCCAGCAGAGCCGCCTGTTTGCGTTTTTCCGATTCGGAATAGTAGCAGTGAAGGTGGATATCGGAGATAAAGTAAATCTGGGTTGCCATCTGAGCCGCAATTTAATATTTTGTCAATTAAGGGCAAAGTACAAATATTAGTAGAATTTGCTGAATTTGGGAATCGGTTATTCTATCTTGGAAAAAATAGAATTTTAGCCCGTTCGAAAAATTGGCTTCTATTGAGGCAAATCACCGTGGCACTACTTTTGTAAAGAAAGCTCTGTGAAATATTTAGGAAACATCTGATGGATAATGAAGTCGTCCTTGCAATCAATCCCGGTTCCACCTCCACTAAACTGGCGCTCTATAACCGTGAAGGGCCGATTAAAGTCGAGAAAATTGATCACGCGGGTACGGAAATCTGTAATATGATGTCCATGTCCGAGCAGCTGCCCCTGCGGGTTGACATTATCCGGAAAACCTTTAAACCCTGGTTGCCGGGGTATAAATTGGTTGCCGTTGTCGGTCGCGGCGGGCTGGTCAAACCAATTAAAGGTGGAGTTTATATGGTCAACGATGATCTGATGGATGACACCATCAATTGTAAATATGCCACGCATGCCAGCAACCTGGGCGCTTCAATTGCCCATGATATTGCCACCGAATATAATGTACCCGCCTTTGTGGTTGATCCGGTGACGGTGGATGAAATGATTCCCGAAGCGCGCATCTCTGGCGTGCCGGAGATTGAGCGAAAAAGCCGTCTGCATGCTCTCAATGTTAATGCCTGTGTGCGCAGGGAGGCGGCTCGGCAAGGCAAACCGATTGAGAAGACGCGTTTTGTTGTTGCTCATCTGGGCGGCGGCATAACTGTTGCAGTTGCTGACCGGGGTAAAATTATTGATTGCAACGACGCCCTGATGGGGATGGGACCTTTCTCGCCCGAACGAGCCGGCGCACTGCCTCTGGAGCCGCTGATTAAAATGGCTATGAGTGGTTCTTACTCGTTTAAGGATTTATATCGAAAGTTGACTAAAAACAGCGGCTTGAAAGGTTATCTCGATACCGGCGATGTCCGCGAAGTACTAACGCGAATTGACGATGGTGATGAAGAAGCGGCGCTGGTCTATCGCGCGATGATTTATCAGGTGGCAAAGGAAATCGGGGCAATGGCGACAGTACTTGGTGGTCGGCTGGATGGCATTATCATTACCGGCGGAATAGCCTATTCCGAAAGAGTGGTCAACGATATCGCCGAACGGGTCCGGTTTATCGCTGACATTGCGGTGTACCCCGGCGAAAACGAACTGGAATCTCTGGCAGCCGGTGGCTTCCGGGCAATTGACGGCGAACAGGCAATTCAGACCTATGTCAGTGAATCCGAAGAATGAAGGAGATATGCAATGATTAAGAGCTATGCGGAAATCTTAGCGGCGGTTCAGGCGAATAAACGCCGCAAGAGCATATCAATTGCCATGGCTGACGATCCCAGTGTCCTGGAAGCCATCAAAGTCATTGACGAAAAAGGTCTTGCGCATGCCATTTTGGTCGGTGATTCCAATCGAATCAAAGCCATTGCCGAAAAGGTAGATTACATTGTCAATGATGAAATGATAGTGCCTGCCGTTAATGAACAGGAAATTGCCTTTCGGGCGGTGGAACAGATACGCAGCGGTAAAGCCGATATTCTGATGAAAGGGCATATCTCGACGCCGATTCTGATGAAAGCTGTTCTCGACCGGGACACCGGCTTGCAGACCGGCAGCATCCTGAGTCACGTGGCGGTCGCGGAGATTCCAACCTATCCGAAAATGCTGATCACCGGCGACGGCGGTATCACCATCACCCCCGATCTCCAAGCCAAGAAGGCGATCCTGAACAATATGATCGCGGTTTGCCGCAAATTAGAGATTGAGCAGCCGAAAGTCTGTGCCCTTGGTCCGATTGAAAAGGTCAATCCGAAGATTCAGGAAACTGTGGATGCGGCAGAATTGCAAAAAGGTGCCGAAGCCGGTGAGTTTGGAGATATTATTCTGGAAGGACCGATGGCGATGGATGTAGCTCTTTCCGCCGACGCCGCCCGCAAAAAGGGGATTGCGAGCCGGATTGCCGGAGACACCGATGTCATTCTGGTTCCCAACATCACCAGCGGGAATGCCATTATCAAGCTGCTCATGTACCTTGCCAATGCCAAAGTGGGCGGCTTGGTCATTGGTGCAAAAGTGCCGATTATTCTACTTTCCCGCTCCGATAAGCCGGAAGAAAAATTCAACTCTGTGATTCTGGCGATCCTGGTTGCCGATTAATTGTAATCACTAATCGAATGACTGTCGAAGCAAGCGGTGTGTACTGAATCACGTGATTCTTCCTGACAGATTATATCGTCACATACCACCTTAAGGCAGTGGGATAAAAAACATATGTGATCAGGGCGTCTTTATTGCATCATTTTCGGTGCTTTTCAAATTGAAATTTGATCACCGATTGATTAACTTCGGAGCGCATAATGAAAGACTATGAATAAAAGGAGATAACATGTCAGTTGCAATACTCTGTGGAGGAGGACCGGCGCCCGGCATCAATACCGTAGTCGCCTCAATCACCAAATCCTTTGTCCGGAACGGTATGAAAGTCATCGGATTGCATCACGGCTATACCGGTCTGTTTCGTGAAAATGCCCGGATTGAGGAGCTGGACTTTTTAAAAGCCGACAGCATTTTCAATCGTGGTGGTTCCTACCTCAAAATGAGCCGCTTCAAACCGACCGATGATGACTTTGCGAAAAATTTCAACCTGGCACTATTCAAAGAGCACAATATTGAATTGCTGGTCACAATCGGTGGTGACGATACCGCGTCCACAGCCAACCGGGTGGCGAAATTTCTCCGGGAAAAGGGCTATCCCATCGCCAATATTCATGTACCTAAGACGATTGATAACGATCTGCCGCTGCCCAACCACTCCCCGACATTCGGTTATACCACGGCGGAAGATGCCGGCGCGAAAATTGCATCCACGATTTATGAGGATGCCCGCACCAGCGAAAACTGGTTTGTGATTGCTGCGATGGGACGTTCAGCCGGGCATCTGGCGTTCGGTGTCGGTTCCGCCTGCCATCTGCCGATGATCGTCATTCCGGAGATGTTCAATAAGACTGAAATAACCATCGAGCGCATTGTCAATCTGGTGATTTCTGCGATGATAAAACGTAAAATCATGGGTGTCAATTATGGTGTCGCAATCATTTCGGAAGGCGTTTTTCATGCTCTCAGTGATGATGAAATCAAAAAGTCGGGAATCAATTTTACCTATGACGATCACGGGCATCCGGAGCTGGGCAAGATTTCCAAAGCTCAGCTTTTTAATGACCTGCTGAATATTAAATATAAAAAGATCGGATTGAACATTAAATCCCGACCGATTGAGCTGGGCTATGAAGTACGCTGTGTGAGTCCCGTCGGGTACGATCTTGTTTATTGTACACTTTTGGGCAACGGTGTCTATAAACTTTTCAAAGAGGGCGCCAGCGGCTGTATGGTCTATGTGAACAATGCCGGTGACGCAGCGCCGCTTTTCCTGAATGATTTGGAAGACGCTGATGGTAAAATTCCGCCGCGGCTGGTGGACATCGAAAGTCAGAAATCCCGGTCGGTTGTTCAAAATATTTTGCAATATATAACAGAAAAAGATTACGAATCCGCCAGGGCATATGTGCCGGATCCGGAAAATTACGATTTTAATAAGATATTAGAATGGTTTTGAACCACATTTATTTCGGTATACAGCTTTTTCGAACCGCTGATTGCGGATGCGGGATTTGTTTTTCCCCTATGAAAATCGTAAGTTTTAATTCGGAATGTGGCTGTTTCTCAGATAAAGTTATGCAGAGAAAAACGATGCTTGAGATGAAGGTTATCATTTCTTGGCATTCTGTAGCCCAAAAGCGAAGTAAATAATTATATACATGGAGAAAATCATGGCTCAAAAAATGAAAAGTATGGACGGGAACACTGCCGCGACGCACGTTGCCTATGCTTTTAGTGAAGTTGCAGCGATTTACCCGATTACCCCATCCTCGGGAATGGGTGAGATGGCGGATGCCTGGGCTGCCAAAGGTCTCAAAAACATTTTCGGTCAAAAGGTTGATGTTGTGGAATTGCAATCCGAAGGCGGTGCCTCGGGAGCTGTGCACGGTGCCCTGTCGGCGGGTGCCATGACCACCACCTTTACCGCATCCCAGGGATTGATGCTGATGCTGCCGAATATGCATAAGATTGCCGGCGAAATGCTACCGGCGGTTTTTCATGTTTCGGCACGCTCGCTGGCTTGTCAATCGCTCTCGATTTTCGGCGACCATTCGGATGTAATGTCGGCGCGCAATACCGGCTGGGCATTGATGGCGCTGAGTTCCATTCAGGAAATCATGGACCTGGGCGTGGTTTCCCACCTTGCAACTCTGAAAGCCAAGATCCCCTTTCTGAATTTTTTCGATGGTTTCCGAAATTCCCATGAAATCCAGAAAATTTATGAAATTGATTATGCGACGATGGGCGAAATGCTGGATATGAAGTATGTGGAAGAGTTTCGCGCCCGGGCGATGAATCCGGAAAAACCGCTGCTGAAAGTCGGACAGGAGGGACCGGACACCTATTTCCAGGGTCGTGAAACCGTCAACCAGTATTATCTCGATGCTCCGGCAATCGTCCAGGAATACATGGATGCGCTGGCAAAGAAGGTTGGTCGGCAGTATCATCTGTTCGACTATTTCGGTGCTCCCGACGCGGAGAAGATTATCGTCATTATGGGTAGTGGCGCCGAGACCGTGGAAGAAACGGTTGATTATTTGAATAAGAAAGGTGAGAAGGTGGGGCTGATCAAAGTCCACCTCTATCGCCCTTTCTCTGTTGAGCATTTTGTCAAAGCAATCCCCAAAAGTGTAAAGAAAATCGCTGTGCTTGATCGTACCAAGGAACCCGGTTCCATTGGCGAACCGCTCTACTTGGATGTGGTTGTCGCATTGGCGGGTGCGGGTTTGAAAATCGTCGGCGGACGGTATGGATTGTCCTCGAAAGAATTTACACCCTCTATGGTGAAAGCGGTTTACGATCATCTTGACGGAGCCGCAACTCATGGATTTACAGTCGGAATTAATGATGATGTGACGCATACCTCTCTGAAAATCAAAGAGGAGATAAATACGATTCCTGAAGGGACGATCTCCTGCAAATTCTGGGGGCTTGGTTCCGACGGAACGGTCGGCGCCAATAAGAACTCCATCAAGATCATCGGTGACAATACCGATATGTACGCTCAGGGCTATTTTCAGTATGATTCCAAAAAGTCTGGCGGCACGACCCGCAGCCACCTGCGCTTCGGGAAACATCCGATTAAGTCCGAATATCTGGTAACCGAGAATGTTGATTTTATTGCCTGCCACAACCAGGCGTTTATTGACCGATATGATGTACTGGAAGGCATTAAAGAGAAAGGTGTCTTTCTCCTGAACTCAGTCTGGAGCAAAGAGGAGGTGTTTGAAAACCTGCCGCAGGCAATGCAGAAAACGATTATTGAGAAGAAACTCCGTTTTTATAATATCAATGCTCTGGAAATTGCCAATACTGTCGGTCTGGGAAATCGTATCAATACGGTTATGATGGCGGCGTTTTTTATCATCTCCGGCGTACTGGAAAAAGATCGGGCTATCAAACTCATCAAAGACGCGATTGAAAAAACCTATGGCGCCAAAGGGCATGAAATTGTGGAAATGAACTGGAAAGCGGTGGATGCCACCGACGAAGCCCTGGTAGAGGTCGGGGTACCGGCGCAGCTGCCGAAAAAACATGCTCCGGAAAAGCAACTGGTACCTGCGGATGCCGATGACTTTGTAAAAAATGTTATTGAGAAAACCATGCGTGAAAAAGGCGACGAAATTCCGGTTTCGGCAATGCCGCTGGATGGGTATGTTCAGACTGGTACGGCGAAACTGGAAAAGCGCGGCGTAGCGCCCTTTGTACCGCATTGGATCAAGGAGAATTGTATTCAGTGTAACCAGTGCTCCTTTGTCTGTCCGCACGCGGCGATCCGGGCGAAGCTGATTGATCCCAAAGACCTGAAGGATGCACCGGAAAGTTTTGAGACGCTGGACGCCATCGGCAAAGATGCCGGAATGAAATACAAAATCCAGGTCTACATTGAAGACTGTCAGGGTTGCATGAACTGTGTCAATGAGTGTCCGAAAGAGGCGCTTGTTGCCAAGCCAATTCAGGAAGAGCGCGACGCCGGCGAATCCGATTTTGCACTCTATTTTGATGCCCTGCCTTCGGATGTACTCAGTAAGGCAGTGAAACTCGAATCGGTCAAGGGCAGTCAGTTCAAGCAGCCGCTGCTGGAGTTTTCCGGCGCCTGTGCCGGTTGCGGTGAAACACCTTATGTCAAATTAATCACGCAGCTCTACGGCGACCGGATGATAATTGCCAATGCCACCGGCTGTTCTTCCATCTGGGGTGGTACCTTTCCAACAATTCCCTATGCAAAAAATAAAGACGGTCACGGTCCAAGCTGGGCAAATTCACTGTTTGAGGACAATGCCGAATACGGCTACGGCATGCGATTAGCGGTGGATTCCAACCGGAGACAACTGCGCAGCGCTATGGAAAAAGCCCTTGAGATGGACATTGACGCCAAGCTGAAAAGTCTGATTAAGGAGGCTTTTGAAATCTGGGATACCAAAGAGGATGAGATTAAAGTGGTCTCGAAAAAAATTCAGGTGGTACTGCCGGAACTGGTTAAAAAAGCCAGTGGCGAAAAGCAGGTGGTCCTGAAAAAGATCATAGAACTCCAGAGTTATATTGTGCCCAAGAGTGTTTGGGCATTCGGGGGTGACGGCTGGGCATATGATATCGGCTATGGTGGTCTGGATCATGTCATGGCGTCCAACCGGAATGTCAATATCCTGGTTCTGGATACAGAAGTCTATTCCAATACCGGCGGGCAGGCGTCCAAGGCGACACCGCTGGGCTCGGTGGCGCGTTTTGCCGAAGCCGGAAAAACTACCAAGAAAAAAGACCTGGGTATGATGCTGATGAGTTACGGATATGTGTATGTCGCCTCTGTGGCAATGGGTGCCAATAAGAATCAGTTTATCAAAGCGGTCAAGGAGGCTGAAGACTACGACGGTCCGGCGATTATCATCGCCTATGCACCCTGTATCAATCACGGCTGCGATATGCAGATGACCCAGCCGGAAGAAAAGAAAGCGGTGGATACCGGTTACTGGCTACTCTATCGCTACAATCCGGCTCTCAAGGCGGAAGGCAAGAATCCGTTGACACTGGATTCGAAAAAACCATCGCTGCCGGTTGAGGAGTTTCTAAAAGGCGAGAAACGCTATACCTCGCTGAAACTCAGTTTTCCGGAGAATGCTAAAAAATACTGGAAAGAGCAGCAAATAATCGTTGATGAACGCTACGAACAGTATCTGAAGCTGGCAGAACAGTAAAAAGCCGATGCTCTGGTGAACAACCGGTTAATGTTAAAAGAAGGGGTGCAAGATTTTGTACCCCTTCTTTTAGGATTCAGATAACCTTCGGAAGGTTTTTAAGGAAAAAGTAACAGGTAAAACGGCTGCTGAAAGACCTTCCGAAGGTTAGACAATTTACCCGCCGATTTTTCCTTAAAGTTTTTCGTAGCGTTCGGGGTAGAGTTTGCGCATGCAATCCCGACAGATGCCGTGACTGAATTCGGCATTGCTGTGTTTGCTGAGATAGGATTCCAGATTGGTCCAGTAGCCTTCGTCATCACGGATTTTTTTACAGGAGCAGCAGATGGGCAGCAGGTTTTTCAGCTGCTTCATCCGGGTCAGTGCTTCAGTCAATTCTACGATTAAACGTTCGCGCTCCTCTTCAATCCGTCGCCGGGCGAGAATTTCGATCTGCAGTTTGTGGTTGGACTTGACAATCTCACCGCGGCGCTCACGAATCTGGTCTTCGAGCTGGTTACGCTCTTTTTGGAGGGTGGCGGTGACAGTCTCTTTTTTCTGCAATTCCTCTTTTAAACGGGCATGGGCATTTTCCAATTCGCTAATCGTCTGCATCAGGCGCAGTTCCCGGGCTTCGATTTTCACGATCATCATGCCAAAAGACTCCGCCAGATCCGCTATTGATGGAGGATATTTATCTGTTTTTGCCAATTCAAAAATATGGGCATCGTACTGGAAATTGTTCGCACCGGCACTGCGGACGGCTTGAATCAGGCTGTCGAGAATCTTTTCATAAGTGCTGGTATCATCCATGCCAAACTCATTTCTCTTGTGGTAAATCGTGCAATTTACCTTTTTGAATCAGCCGTTCGTACTCTTCCGGATAATGTTTCCGCAGACAATCGGGACAGAGGCTGTGACTGAATTCGATATCGGCGTTCTTGGCGATGTAGATTTCCAGTTCGTTCCAGTAACCCTGGTCGTCGCGGATTTTTTTACAGGAGGCGCAGATGGGAATCAAGCCCTTCAGCGTTTTGATATTATTCAGAGCTTCCTGGAGATCATCAACCAATTTTTTGCGTTCTTCGTCAATGGCTTTCCGTTCCATTATTTCGGTTTTTAGCATCTCATTGGTTTTCATCAGTTCAGAAGTACGTTCCCGAATCAATGCCTCCAGATTATCGCGATAGGTCATCAACTCTTTTTCGATTTTTGTCCGGGCTTCATATTCCGTTTGCAGATGATTGTTCAGTTCTTT
>DSAS01000149.1 GCA_011046365.1 Fidelibacterota bacterium | reverse complement strand
CTCCGATGAGACATTTCCGCTACTTCGGCTGAATGAAATCTTTGAAAGAGCGTACCTGCCATTGATCGAAATTTAAGTCCCTTGCGTCTACTCCCGAGGGGATCTCCGATGAGACATTTCCGCCACTTCGGCTGAATGAAATCTTTGAAAGAGCGTACCTGCCATTGATCGAAATTTAAGTCCCTTGCGTCTACTCCCGAGGGGATCTCCGATGAGACATTTCCGCCACTTCGGGAGCATCGCTCAAAAAGCACTGTTGAGGCGACGACCGGATTCGAACCGGTGCATAGCGATTTTGCAGACCGCTCCCTTAGCCACTTGGGTACGTCGCCAATTCGGATTAAAAACAGCGCTGGAAAATAAGCAATTTCATGCTAAAAACCAACAGATTTCAATCCAAAATTCCGGAAACAAAAAGGGAGTGAATCTTCACTCCCTTGTCAGTAAAATGAGAATATCTATTTATTTATCATCAACGACTTCGAAATCGGCGTCTTCGACATCATCCTTACCGGCTTTCTTGGTTTTTTCCGGTTCCGGACCCGCTTGTTGTGCTTCGGCATTGGGTGGCGGTGTTTCAGTCTTGACCCTTTCATACATCTTGGAAGATATTTCCGACCAGACCTTATTGAGGTTTTCGATGCCCTCTTTCATGGCGGCAATATCATTACCACCCTGAACTTTTTTCAATTGCTCAAGAGCCTCGTTAATTTTGCCTTTTTCATCGGGCTGCAGCTTTTCACCGTATTCCTTGAGATTCTTTTCGGTCTGGTAAATTAGCGAGTCAACCTGATTCCGCGTATCAATTTCTTCTTTGCGACGCCGATCTTCTTCTTCATGCAATTTGGCATCGTTGATCATCTGTTCTTTCTCTTCGTCGCTCAGTCCGCTGGAGGTCTGAATCCGGACACTCTGTTCTTTTCCGGTGGCTTTATCCTTAGCCGAAACGTTGAGGATTCCGTTTGCGTCAATATCGAAGGTCACTTCGATCTGCGGGACCCCTCTGGGTGCCGGTGGAATGCCATCCAGGTGAAATTTTCCAATGCTTTTATTGTCAGCAGCCATTGCCCGTTCACCCTGTAGAACATGAATTTCCACAGTTGTCTGATTATCGGCTGCCGTTGAAAAGATTTCACTCTTCCTGGTCGGAATAGTTGTATTGCGCTCAATCAGTTTGGTGGCAACGCCGCCAAGGGTTTCAATACCCAATGAGAGCGGGGTGACATCGAGCAGCAGAATATCGTTGACCTCACCACCAAGGACTCCGCCCTGAATAGCGGCGCCGATGGCTACGACCTCATCGGGGTTAACACTCTTGTTGGGCTCCTTGCCGAAAATTTCTTTAACCAATGTCTGTGCTTTGGGAATACGGGTGGACCCACCAACCAAAACGACTTCATTAATATCACTGGCTGAAAGTCCGGCGTCTTTGAGCGCATCCATACAAGGCTTGCGGGTCCGTTCGATCAAGTCTTCCACGAGAGACTCAAATTTCGCCCGGGTCAGTTTTTCCAGTAAATGGATCGGACCGGCGGCACCGGCGGTGATATAGGGTAAATTGATCTCCGTTTCGGTATTCGAGGATAGTTCGATCTTTGCTTTTTCAGCGGCTTCTTTGAGACGCTGCGTCGCCAAGGGGTCTTTTTTCAGATCAATGCCTTCCTTTTTCTTGAATTCATCAACCAACCAGTCAATAATCCGCTGATCGAAATCGTCACCGCCCAGATGGGTGTCACCGCTGGTGGATTTTACCTCAAAAACACCTTCGCCAATTTCAAGAATCGAAATATCGAAGGTTCCACCACCCAGATCGTAAACGGCGATTTTTTCATCTTTTTTCTTATCGAGTCCATACGCCAATGCTGCCGCGGTGGGCTCATTGATAATACGTTTTACATCCAAACCGGCAATTTTTCCGGCGTCTTTGGTTGCCTGCCGCTGCGCGTCATTAAAATACGCCGGAACTGTTATAACTGCTTCGGTAATTTTTTCGCCCAGTTTTTCTTCTGCGGTCTGTTTCATTTTCTGCAATACCATTGCGCTGATTTCCGGCGGGGAATAGTCACGGTCGGCGATGCTGATCCGGACATCGTTGTTGGGTCCCTGAACGACCTTGAACGGGACCTCTTTCATTTCCGTAGTGACTTCCTTATAAAGTCTGCCCATGAACCGTTTAATGGAATAGACGGCTCGGTCGTGATTGGTGACGATTTGACGCTTGGCTGTATCGCCGACGACTCTTTCGCCGTCTTTTTTAAAAACAACAACCGATGGGGTGACTGGACGTCCTTCGGAATTTTCGAGGACGCGCGGTTTACCGGCATCCATTACAGCAACACACGAGTTCGTTGTACCTAAATCAATTCCGATAATTTTTCCCATTTTTATCTCCTTTGTATCATTTAAAAAGGTTCAAATTTCAAATATTCTTCCAATTGACGTTTTTAAAGCGACAAATGTTATGCCAAGAACTGACTAAGACATTACGACCGATTGTGCCTTATTACTCAAATCTACGGCAGATAAATCGGAAAAAATGTCGGAGACTGTTGGCTAACTGTTTAGTTCGACCGATTGTTTGTTAGTCTGGGTGCGGGGATGGGAAAAACTCAATTGACCTTTGCGAATCCGGATATTGATGACATTACCTTTGTGCAAGGTTTTACTGAGAAATTTTTCGGCGATCGGGTCTTCAATCAGGGTCTGAATCGCGCGCCGGAGTGGTCGGGCGCCGTACTCCGGTTTGAAGCCTTTTTCAAGTATAAATTCTTTGACACCCTTGCTGATTTTCAATAAGGTGCCGCTATTTGCCAGATTCTGCTGGACTTCATCGAGTTGCAGTGCGATGATTTTTAAAATATCTTCTTTGGATAGCGGACGAAATACGATTGGATCGTCAATCCTGTTCATAAATTCCGGATTGAAAAGCTTGCGGGCTTCGTCAATCATATTTTTCTTCATGGTCTTGTATTCACTCTTGACGCTGCTTTGTGAAAACCCGAAAGAGCCGCTGAAGATGTTGCGGCTGCCGATATTGGTAGTCATGATGATAATGGTGTTTTTGAAATTGACTTTGCGACCCAGGCTGTCGGTTAAAACTCCATCATCGAAAATTTGCAGTAAGAGGTTAAAGACATCGGTGTTGGCTTTTTCGATTTCGTCAAAAAGGACGACCGAGTAAGGGTGCTGCCGAACCCTTTCGGTCAATTCGCCACCCTCTTCATAACCTACATAGCCGGGGGGAGCGCCAATCAGGCGCGATACGGCGAATTTTTCCATGTATTCCGACATGTCAATTTTGATCAGTGCGTCTTTTCCCTCAAATAGGAAATTGGCGATGACCTTCGCCATTTCGGTTTTACCGACACCGGTGGGACCCATAAAGAGAAAACTGCCGATTGGGCGTTTTGGGTCTTTGATGCCGGCTCGTGCCCGGCGGATTGCGCTGGAAACCAGACGAATTGCCTCGTCCTGTCCGATAATCCGCTTTTTCAATTCAGTTTCCATCTCGAGCAGCTTCCGGTTTTCTGATTCGGCGATGCGATTAACGGGAATGCCGGTCATCATGGCAACCACATCTGCGATATCTTCCTCGGTGACCGGAATGGTTTCATTGGCGGTTTTCTTTTCCCATTTATCGTACTCATCCTTGATTTTTTGCCGGATTTTGCGCTCCTTGTCGCGCAATTCCGCCGCCTTTTCAAACAGTTGTTCCCGGACGGTACTCTCCTTATCTAATCGGATTTGATCGGCTTTTTCTTCCATATCCGTTAAATATTTTGGGATATTGATATTCCGCAGATGAACCCGCGAACCGGCTTCGTCAACCACGTCAATAGCTTTGTCGGGAAGGAACTTATCGGTGATATAACGATCGCTTAGATCAACGGCGGCGATCAGCGCCTGACTGGTATATTTGACACGATGATGATCCTCGTAGCGCTCCTGGAGCCCCCGCAGAATTTCCAGGGTCTCGTCCTTCAGAGGTGGATTGACGATGATTTTCTGAAAACGACGTTCCAGGGCACCGTCTTTTTCAATGACCTTGCGGTATTCGTCGAGAGTGGTGGCTCCGATGCACTGCAGGTCTCCACGTGCCAGAGCCGGTTTGAACATATTGGAGGCATCCAGCGAACCGGAAGCGCCGCCGGCTCCGACGATCGTATGCAGCTCGTCAATAAACAGGATGATATCATCCGCCTGTTCCAGTTCCTGCATGATCGTTTTCATACGCTCTTCGAACTGACCCCGGTACTTTGTACCGGCAACAATCGCTGCAAGATCAAGATCAATGATACGCTTACCATAGAGCAGGCGGGGAACCTTCTTTTGCACGATCCGGATCGCCAAGCCCTCGACAATGGCGGTTTTACCCACTCCGGGTTCACCGATAAGGACTGGATTGTTTTTTTTACGACGGGATAAAATCTGAGCCACCCGCTCGATCTCAATCTCCCGACCGATGACCGGATCCAGCTGCTGGTTTCTTGCCTTTTCGGTAATATCTCTGGAAAAGTGATCCAGCGCCGGTGTCTTGCTGGTTTTGCCCCTTTTCGGTGCATTTATAAAAGTGTTTTTCCTCGAATCCGATTCGCCGATCTCGTCCATGAAGTTGTAGTATTCAATTCCGAAGGAGTTGAGAACCTTATAGGCTACACCGTCATGCTGTTTGAGAATTGCTAAAAAAATATGAATTTCGTCAACTTCGTTTGTCCCCATGTGCTGGGCTTCCTGGAAAGTATTACGCAGAATCAGCTCGGCGCGTTTGGTCAGCGGCAGACGACCCAGTTGAATGACCTCGTCGCCGGCAGGGGCAGCTTCTTCGATACTTTTTATCAGTTCATCAATGTCAATTTCAAAGTTGATCAGAATGTCAGTCAAGCGGCTCTCTTTTTTTAAAATTGCCAGCAGGAGGTGTTCTGAATCAACATGATTGTGACCCAGCCGGGCAGCCTGGTTACGGGCGTCCTTGATGGTTTGTTGGATTAATTTCGAAAATTGTTCTTTCATAACTTATTTCATTACCTGACTAGAATATAAAATCTGAAACCTTCCAAGTCAATTAAACTTTTATTGAAAGTGTGCGGTTCCATTTTCAAGTATCAGGATTCTGTGTGAGCGGGCGGCGATGGAGCTGTTATGGGTTGCAATGACAAATGTGCGGCTCTCTTTTTCATTCAGCTGGAGAATCAAATCAATCAACAATGCGCTGTTCCGAGAATCCAAATTGCCGGAAGGTTCATCGGCGAGCACCACCAGCGGTTCGTTGATCAAAGCCCGCGCCACGGCGACCCGCTGACGTTCACCACCGGAAAGGGCGGAGGGGCGGTGATGTATCCGGTGACCAAGACCGACCTGTTCGAGCAGGGCTTTCGCCTGTTCACGGGCGTGCTCGGGTTCATAATGATAAATAATCGAGGGAATCATGACATTTTCAAGAGCGGTGAATTCGGGCAGAAGGTGGTGAAATTGAAAGACAAATCCAACAGTTTTATTGCGGAATATGGCGATTTCACGGTCCGGAAGGCTGAAGGGATTGACGTATTGGTAAATTATTTCACCGGTATCGGGGTAATCCAGCGTGCCGATGAGATTCAAGAGGGTGGATTTACCGACACCCGACGGTCCCATGATGGCGATGACTTCGCCGGAATTCACGGAAAAGGAAATATCCCGCAGAACAGGTACATCCAATCCGTCGGTATGGTAGGATTTTGACAGATTCTTGACAGTCAGAATCGGCGCGTGGTCATTTTTCATATTGAATAGCCTCCAGTGGTGTCAGTTTGCCAACCCGTTGGCTGGGGTATAAAGTGCCCAGAAAAATCAGCAGCAGTCCGGCGGTTAAAATTGCCGCAATATCCAACAGGTGGAGTTCCACAGGGAGATAGGGAATAAAGTAGACCGAAGGTAGTGGAATCAGTTTATAGTGCTGCTGGATCAGGCAGAGCAGAGTGGCGAGCAACAGACCCACCAGCAATCCGATGGAGCCGGTGATGAATCCCAGCCGCAGGAATATGCCTTTGATATGAGCACTGTTCATCCCCAGCGTTTGCAGCATCCCGATCTCGCGGATTTTTTCCATCACCAGCATTACGAGGGAGCTGGTCAGGTTAAAAATTGCAATCAGGATAATGAAACTCAGCGCCAGAAAACTACCATATTTCTCCAGTTTCATGGCACCGAAGAGGTCGCGATGTAGGTCCTCCCAGCTGGAAATGATATAGTTGTCAGCGAGTTCCATGGTTAGTCGCTGTTTGATGACATTGACTTTTTTATAGCTGTCGAACCGGATGTCAATGCCGGAATACTGATCACCCATTTTGTAAATTCGACGGGCTGCCCCTATCTCTATAAAAGCCAGATTTTCATCATAGTCGAAGAGGTCCAGGCGGAATACGCCACTCAGTACAAAACGACCCACATAAGGGATACTGTAGGAACTCTTGATATCGAGTGGATTGATGACATTGATTGTGTCGCCCAGAAACATACCCAGCTTATCTGCCAGGCGGTAGCCAACGACTATTCCGGGTAGTTCGGCGGTAACCGGATTGAAATGATTGGCGCCCCGCATGATCGCCGCCGGTGACATGATTTTCGTTTGAAAAATCGTCGAATCAATTCCCTTCAGGCGAATTACCGCCTCGGATCCGAGATTGGACAAAATGGATTTTTTCATAACGAAGGGATAGATAATGTCGGGATTATCATTTTTTAAGGCGGCGGCGATTTTGTCGAGAGTATCATCAGTGATCGCACTGCCGGTGATCCGGAGATGCGATTCCAGATCAATCACCCGGGCGGATATTTCCGACTCGAATCCGTTCAGAATACTTAGGGATATCAGCAGGGCAAAGCAACCAAGTGCGATTCCAAAAATGGAAATATAGGAGGTAAATGATATCAAGCCGGTCTGCTTTTTTGACCGAAAATAGCGAAAGGATATCCAGTTTAACAGCCGGTTATTCATAACGGATCGCCTCTGCAGGTGCCAGCTTCATAGCTTTTCGGGAAGGATAGATCGTCGCCAGTAACGCCGCCAGAATTGCACAAAGACCGATAATTAAATAGTAAAGAACTTTCGGTTCGACAGGTAATTTGCTCATAAAATAGACATCTTCTGAGAGGGCGATCAGACCAAACCGGTTTTGCAACCAGGTGAGCCCCATGGCGATCAGATATCCCAGGACAGTGCCGGTAACTCCTATTATCGCCCCCTCGATCAAAAAAATCCGACCGGTCTGGATGCCGCTGACCCCCATGCTTTTCAGAATGCCGATATCTTTGGTTTTTTCAATCACAATCATCATCAAGGAACTGACAATGTTGAAAATCGCCACGGCGGCAATCAATCCGAAAACAATGATAATCGGGAATCGCTGAACGCGCAGCCATTCGAACAGGTTGGCGTGCAGGTCAATCCAGCTCATTGCATGATAGGGATAGCCGAGTTCACTATTGATTCGGCTGGTAATTTTTTCGGCGTTGTAGGGATCATCAAGAGTTATCTGGAAACCGGAGAATTGTGATCCCAGATTCAAAATCTGCTGAGCCGCTGAAAGGCTGGTATATACGAAGATATCGTCATAATCGGAGATGCCGGACTCATAAATTCCGGTAATTACAAATGAACCGATGCGCGGGCGGCGGGTAGTCTGAGTATGCGCCTGGAGCACAAACAGATAAACCGGATTGCCCAGAGTGACTCCCAGTTTGTCAGCCAGTTTTTTCCCGATAACCAAGCCGTCTTTGCCGTCATCGCTGGAAAATGAGACCGAGCCTTCCCTGATAAAACGTTTTATATCGAGAGATTTATGAATATCCGTCTGGTTCAAACCTTCCAGAATCACACCGTCAGTTTCTGCTTTAGCGCGGATCATAACCGTACTGTGTACATAGGGAACGATATCCCGAATTTCGGGAATTGCGCTAAGTTGTTGCTCAATCTCAGTGGAGGATTTAAAGGTCTGTCCGTTGAAAAGACGCAGCCGGATGTGCGCATCGAAACCGATCAGTTTTTGCTTAATGACATTTTCGAAGCCGTTAAGGATGGAAATTGTCAGAATCAGTGCGGCTACACCGATGGCTAACCCAACGGTTGAGATAATGCTGATAAAGGAGATATAGCCGATTTTATGGGGATTGAAGAGATGGCGTTTGGCAATGAAAAAGGGAAAAGACATTTTATCCACTGTTTATGAGCGAAGTTGGGGGAAAAGGATGACATCTTTGATATAGCGCTGATTGGTGAAGAGCATTACCAGCCGGTCAATGCCGATTCCGACGCCGCCGGTGGGCGGCATGCCGTACTCCATGGCGGTCACAAAATCTTCGTCCATTGTCTGTGCCTCATCGTCACCGGCTTCTCGCAGCCGGTTCTGACTTTCGAGGCGTTCACGCTGATCAAAGGGATCATTCAGTTCGCTGAAGGCGTTGGCGAATTCCTGCCCTGCCACATACAGTTCAAACCGCTCGACGATATCCTGACGACCGTCGCGGCTCATTTTTGCCAGGGGTGAGACCGCCTTGGGATAGTCGGTCACAAAGGTTGGTTGGATTAATTTATCTTCCACAAAGTGATCGAACAGGAGTTCAATCATTTTTCCATAACCCACGGATTTGTCAACCGCGAGCCCTTTTCCGATGCAGAATTCCCGCAGATTTGTCGCGGACATGCCGTAAATATCGGTGCCCACATGCTCCTGCAGCAGATCGAACATGCGTTTACGTTGAAATGGTTTGGAAAAGTCAATGATAGATCCGGCAAAATCGAAGGAACTGCGACCTATTTTTCCGGCGATGAATTTGAAAAAAGTTTCAACTTCGTCCATTAAAAAGTTATAATCAACATATTGCTGGTAATATTCCAGAGCCGTGAATTCGGGGTTGTGGTTGCGATCAATGCCTTCGTTGCGGAAATTTTTGGCAATCTCATAGACCTTCTCAAATCCGCCGATGATCAGCCGTTTCAGATAGAGTTCGTCGGCAATCCGGAGGTAAAATTCGCGGTCCAGGGCATTATAAAAAGTTTTAAATGGACGGGCTGATGCCCCGCCGTAAATCGGTTGCAGGGTTGGTGTCTCAACCTCCAGAAAGCCGCGCTCGTTCAGAAAATCGCGGCACCACTGGATGATTTTACTGCGCATGATAAATGTATCCTTGATCTCAGGATTGACGATCAGGTCCAGATAACGCTGGCGATAGCGTTGCTCCTTATTGCTGAAGGCGTCGAAGACCTCGCCGTCCTTTTCCTTTACGATGGGAATGGGGCGGATGCTTTTGGCAAGCAGTTGCAGCGCTTCGGCAAAGATTGTGATTTCACCAGTGCGTGTTTTGGTGACGATGCCGGAGGCGCCGATGATATCGCCGATATCCAGCAGTTTGAACAGGGCGTAATTGGCAGTGCCGATCTTATCTTCCTGAAAATAGAGCTGCAATTTGGTTTTTTCGTCCTGAATATGGCAAAAACTGGCGCGACCCATCCTCCGGATCGCCATGATCCGCCCGGCGATGCGCACGGTGATGCTCTCTTTCAGGGTCTCGTAATCACGGATGATTTCCGGGTTGGAATGGGTTTTGGCGAATTCATAGGCAAAGGGTTCAAAACCCATTTCCCGGATTTTCTCTACTTTTTCCCGGCGGACAGCCAGTATTTCCGCCAGCGACTTTCCAATTTGTTTGTCGTCATTAGTCAAGGGTGGCTAATCTCCTTTATTAATTGTCCAGAGTAGATATTGACGTAAAAATTCATCAATATCGCCGTCCATTACCGCCTGGATATTGGTGTTTTCATATTTGGTGCGGTGATCTTTGACCATCGTATAGGGTTGAAAAACGTAGGAGCGGATTTGGTTGCCCCAGGAGATGTCTTTCTTGTTTTTCTCGATTTCCGATTTTTCCTTTTCCAGTTCATCCTTTTTTAATTGATACAGACGCGCCCGGAGAATTTTCATGGCGGACGCTTTGTTTTTAAATTGAGAACGTTCATTTTGGCACTGCACCACGATGCCGGTAGGGATGTGGGTAATCCGGATCGCCGAATCGGTTTTGTTGACATGCTGACCACCGGCACCGCTGGCGCGATAGGTATCAATGCGCAGGTCGTCGGGATTGATTTCTACTTCGATATCTTCCTCGACTTCGGGATAGACAAATACTGAGGCGAAGGAGGTATGCCGGCGATGATTGGCGTCAAAGGGAGAAATCCGCACGAGGCGGTGAATACCGGCTTCCGCTTTCAGATAGCCGTACGCATAGGGTCCTTTTACTTCAATGGAGACATCCTTAATGCCGGCTTCGTCGCCGTTAACCAGATTGATGATATTTGCTTCCATACCCGAGCGTTCCATCCAGCGCAGGTACATGCGCATCAGCATTTCCGCCCAATCTTGGGATTCCGTGCCGCCGGCACCGGGATGGATAGTCAGAATAGCATTTTTCGGATCGTCTTCAGAGCTGAGCAGTGCCTGGAGTTCGGTTTTATCCAGTTTATTACTGAGTTGTTCGACGAGATTTTCGACTTCTGCCTGTATTTTCGGATCGTCATCGGTTTTCAGCAGCTCGGCAAATTCACGGGCTTCACGGAAAGTTTTATTAAGCTGCTGATACTGGTCCAGAGTAGCTTTCAGGCTGCTGATTTGCTGAAGCACAGCCTGAGCCTCTTCCCGGTTATCCCAGAGGTCGCTGGAGGTGGTTTTTTGCTGTAACTCTTTTAGTTGACGCTGCTTATTCTCGACGTCAAAGATACCTCCGGAGTTCGTTCAGTCGGGATTCGAGGGATTCAATTTCGGTATGCAGATCGTTTAACATAGGGTATAATCGGATGGTTATTTTTTTATGATTTGACTCGATGGTTTCAACGGAGAGAATTCTTTATAAGTTGAGAGAACGATATAGGTGCGGGTTTGCAATACACCGGGCCACGACTGCATTTCCGAGAGTAGTTTTTCCAGTGTCGAGTTATTGTCGGTCTGGATTTTCAGGAGGTGTGAACCTTCACCGGTGATGGAATGGCATTCGATAATATCGTTTTCGTTGCGCACCTGCCGGATAAATTCGTCGTATTTTTTGGAAGGCGACGTGATGACAAACACGAAGGCGGTGACATCTTTTCCGATGGCGGAATGATTGACTTTGGCATGATATCCGTCAATGATTCCCTTGGATTCCAGCTTGCGCATCCGTTCACTAACGGCAGGAATCGTCAGTCCCACCTTTTCGGCGATGCGATTGCGTTGAATGCGACCGTCTTTTTGTAAGATATCAAGAATCTGTACATCAATCAAATCAATCATGTTTTTTTCTCACCTTTAGTATTCGATTCCTATCTGCTTCTGGTTAAATAGAAGTCCGCCAGTGCATAAGCCTGGACAAGGCTCATCAGCTGCTGGGTCCAGGACAGTGAAATCCGGACGTACTGGGATGGCTTCATGGGAATAATGACAGTGTCATCGGCTTTAATCTCCGGAATATCACTTTCGTCGCCGGTATCCAAGTAGTGTTTGATATCCACTTTCATAACAGAACCTTCCCGGTCTTTCGTGGCGGTGCGAATGACTTTAATTTTTGACAGCTGTGCCGTCTCCTTGGGTCCCCCGGCGGAGGAGATCAGCTCAATTAGGTCAGTCCCGAGGGGAACGTCGTAAAGACCGGGGCGCTGAACTTCACCCCACACTTTAACGGTCATCAGCAGGGCGTCGCTGGCTGAAGAGAGAATGTAGCGCGAGGCATTCGCCCGGGCGCTGCTTTGCGTACGGACCGGGTCCTGGCTCATTGCTGAAGTTGATAAAATTAGTATCAGTAAAAAAAATCCTGAACGTTTCATATTGTCTCCTTATTATTCCAGGGAAAAATAAGCCCAGTTGGAAATTGATCCCCGAATAATATTGCCGGCGTAATCGGTAAAAACGATGGCTTTGATACACCAGCGATAGCTCTGTCCTGAAATTAATGCTTCTGCGTTACCATCGAAATTAAACTGGATTGACTGGAAAAAATCGCTATAATTTGGTCTTCTGAAACGAGAAATCCAAATATAATTTCGGGGTGCGACTGTTTCAAGAAAGAGAATATAGTCGCTGGCGGAATTGGTAAAATCATACCACTCGAAATTCAGCGGCGGAGCTGAGATCTGTCCCGTCGGTGTCAGGGGATCGGTTTTAGGAATCAGAGAAAACCAGACGGTATCTGAAGATACGCTCTTATTGCCAGCCTGGTCATAGGCACGCAGATAGTAATAGTAATCGGTGTTGAACTGGACCAGATCATCAATATAACTGGTGTCGGCACCACTCAGTGAAAAAGCGTTGATATCGGCAATCAGTGAAAAGTTACCTTCGGGCAGATCCCATTCGGTATAGGCGGCACGATACAGTTTGTAGCCGGAGAGGTCTTCCTCCGGATTCGGGTGCCATTCCAGGATAATTCCGTTGCCCTCATTATATGGGCGAATGCCCCGTGGTCTTGAATCGGTGGGTTCGGACTGAGCCACCCAGAGGGGTGCCCCTGGAGCATCGGGGTCCTCGATGGCATCGCCGCAATTCACCAGTAAAAGGAGCATGCACATCAGGATTATGCTGATAAAGGGGCTATTTGTATTCAAAATTCCAGCATACCTCCGATCCGGTGGACCGCACCCAGTTCGTGATTTAAAAAGGAATAATCAATGTGGAAAATGCGGTTCATTGCCTGAAAATTTAAACCCAATCCGGCGGTTATGCCAGAATTAATTAAGCCGGTGCGGATACTTAAGCGATTTTTTATTATGCATTCCAGACCGTAACGGGCTTTATCTTCATAACGAAATTCCTTTTCAAGCCCGAAATTCAGCAGGATATTGTGGCGCATGAAAATATGTTCATAACCGAAGGAAAATACCGGGTTGAGGCGGATTTCATCCTGCCGTTTGGTATTCCAGTAGATAATCGTACCGGTGACGTCGCGCAGGGTGAAACCGAAACTCAATTGCCCCATTTTCGTGATTTCAAATACTTCAGCGCCGCTGAATCGCATCCTGCCGCCGAGATCAATACCCAAACCGTAGCCTTCGAGATTGTATAGTTTTTTATGGATCAGTTTGAAATTAACACCCAGGGGAACTTCCAGAGTAAATCGTGAATAACGCCAGCCGAGACTGACTTCCCGGGAGATCAGGTGACCGAAGCTGATATAGACTGCCTGTTCGAGATCGTTGAAGGTATCAAAAGGGGAGAGGTTCAGCGCCAGCACCGAATCGCGGCGCACTTCCGGATCGAGTACCTGACGCAGAATATCAGGGCGGATAGGAATATCATCCACGCTGTAGCGAATCCAGTTCAGCGAGGCGCTGGACTTCCGGGTAACGGGCATTGCAAAGCCGGCGTAATTGTGGTTGGCGAGTCCGTACTGCGAGGTGTACATAAGACCGACTTGGGGTGCCCGGATATAGCTAAGTCCCGAAGGGTTGCTGATAAATGAGGTCAGGTTGAAATCCAGAGCGCCCAGTGTGTTGCCCATTGCCTGAGCGCGAGCGCTGACCCCGTTTTCCAAAAAAGCATCGGCATATTCGCCGCCAGAAGCGACGATTATCAGTAGCAATATTGCCAGGGCGATCGGAATTTTTAGCATCAGCGCGCCTTGGCGATTTTACCGATTTGAGTCATGGTCTTTTTATCTTTTTTAGCAATCATTTTATAGAAATAGACGCCGTTGGCGATGAAATTGCCGTTTTCATCCAGACCGTTCCAGATAATTTCATGATAGCCACCATCGTTCATGTCTAGTCCCGTACTGAAAATCGTGGATTCTGCGAGAATCTTGATTAGTCTCCCTGATGTGGTATAAATCTTGATTTTAAAATCGTCCACCCGCTGAGTGAGCTCATAGATAAAAACGGTGCGATCCTTGAAGGGATTCGGATAATTGCCGTAGTCAATCAGTTTGAGTTCGTCACTGACATTAAAGAAGACCTGATCGGCGGTGCTGTTTCCGGCGGCGTCTTTGATAATGACCTCCAGATCATGATCGCCGTATTCCAGTTCCGGACGAAACTGAGCGGAGACATAATTACCGTTGGCGAGAGTGTCAGGGATGTTCAGATTGGCAAAAGCAACCGGATTGCCGTCCAGAAAAACTTGTAGTCCCTGCTGATTAAAGAGTACACCGTTGCGGTCTTCGGCGATAATGGAAATATTCGGACGCCGGGAGACGTAGGAATTCTGGAAAAACTGCTGCCCGTCGAGGCTCAGTTCAAGTTTCGGCGGTTCGGTATCCTGACATGTCACCAGGGTAAATTTTCCCGGATAGGCGGATTTGCCCAAGTATCCCGCGGGAGTACCCTGTGTCGCAACGCTGACCCAGATGTTCAGGTAAGAATCCCACCTGGCGACGGTGACATTTTCATCGTCGGAATTCGCCGCTGATATCAGAACCGAAAGCGGCTTCAGCAGCGAATCGGCAAGATAAGGAAGGGATATTTCCAGGCATTCCAGCTCGTCGCTGCCGTCAATGCTCTGAATGACAAACTGCGGCTGCAGCGGATTTTGGGTTACATATTGCCGGTCAATAATAAGTGCCGATGAATCGGTCAGGCTGTTCGGTGCAACGAAGAGGGCGTAAGCGGCATACTTCAGCGTGTCGTTGCTGGTGCCGTCAATGCTGGTTCCCAGCGCCGGCGTAACGGGATAGGTCATGACGTAAAAGGAATCGGTCAGGATGTTATTGGTTTCATACAATTCGTCAATCTTCTTTTCGGGATCAATTAGGATTTTAAATTGCTGCCAGCCCAATCCCAGACAGCCGGGAATTGCCAGGTTGGATTGACGGTTGGGGAGCAAGGTAAAGTTGGCTGTTCCAAAGAGGCTTTCCGATTGACCATGCATCCGATAGGCGATCAGATCGGTTTGAAGGGTGTCGTCACCCCGATAATTAACTCTGGCGACCAGTTCGGGAAATTTGGTGCCGGATTGGGAAATGCCGGTGACGGCAAGATCCGGTGCCGGTTTTATTTCCAGGGAAAAGTTCGGGCTGGTGATGCGGTTTTGCTGATTGTCCACTGCGGCGAAACGGACCCCGATCAATTTTCCGGCTGTACCAATCTGCAGCGGTGCTGCCAGCTGCCACTGATTGGATTGCGTGGGATTACGAACCATTTTTTTCCGTATAATATGAGATACGTCGGTGAAACTGACGACATACTCGATGCCGTTTTCATCAAGTCTTTCAGCGGCGCTGACCGTATCCAGTTCGCATATTATGGAATCCAGGTTGGTCAGTTCGGTGCGGATGCAGATTTGAAAATTTTCACGTTTTTTAGGCAGATCGGGCTGGACTGAAAAATTATAAAAATTCAATCCTTTAATACTGAAAAGTGAGCTTCCATGACCGTCAATGGTGGCGTTGCTATTAACCAGATAGTAATTGAGAAAGGTGTTACCGGGGTGGATGGTGGGTGGCAGTTCTATTTCCTGGCGAACGCTGCCGTTTTGTATTTGTCCCGACAGAGGCTCGGGAAATATCCGGTATTTGGCAGAATCATAGAGTTGGGTATATATTTCGCCGCTGCTGAAGGGTGCGGAGCCGGTAATCTCAATGGTTTGCCCGGGCTCGGGATTTTCTTCACTGACGGATAGTGTTATCTGTTTTTTGGGAAAAGGTATCTCGATGGTCGGATCGCCCAGCAGGGTGTAGGAATGAACCATGGAAAACTCGTACCGGTCGAAATGATTGTCAGCCAGATACTTGATTTTGGCGTACTGAATTGCTTCGCCAACAGTCATTCCCGGTTCGAAAATTACATCATAGAAAGGTTTGGCCATAAGATAGTCGTTTTTAATCCAGCCGGTACTGGTGGCGCCCCAGAGGGCGATGGCGCCGCCATTTTCCGCTAAAAGCAGATATTCGCCCATACCGGTCACGTTGGCAAAATCGGCGGTAAAGCAGGTCAGGCTGCTGATAAACGGGAGCCGGTTATAATTGTCCAGAAATTTGATATGAGACGTGTTAAAAAGTGACCGGTCGGACCAGACACCGCCGCCGCCGTGTCCCATAAAATTGATCAGAGTCAGACCTTTATTCCAGAGATCAATCAGAGTGTCCGATCCGCCGAAAAAGGGTGTGCTTTGCGATGCGGGATCAATATAAATGCGGTTGATGCTGAATTCCTTCGGAATCTGCCGGTTGATCATATTTTCCGTCTGGTTTTTAAAAGCATTTTCATAGCCGGCGATGAAGAGCATTTCGTTGTGCCAGGGATCAACCGGGGCAGAATTTTTATAGGTGATGCGTTTGTCAATGACCAGATCAAGTTCCTCCATATTTGAAACCGGCCAGCGCCCGATGGCGTATTCGGGAATTTTGGAATTATTGTCCAGGGCTACATACCAGTGATCACTGGCACAGGCGCCATAATTCAAGGACTGAAAAAAGATGGCTGGTACCGATTCCTCCTCACGGATAGCGGCGTCACCGATTAGTAGTACAAAGCGCGGCTGATGCGTCCAGTTCGAATGAATCAAGGCAAGATAATCACGAATGGCATAAGGACTAACGATACCATGATTGAACTGATTGTAAATGTCTTTAATACTCACGATTTTGGGATTGATCCCGATACTATGATAAAAGGAGGTCAGTTTTGATAGACGATATTTAAATTGCTGATCGGTAATGATGATCAGATCAAAGGCATCTTCTTCGTTGAGGATATTAAAAATTGTGTCCGGCTGAAGGCTGAGTGGCTGCAGCACCCCTTCACGGGAGGCGGCGTAATATTCTGTGGCATCATCGTGAATGTAATCCTCAATCTGGACGGTATAGTCCCTCGTGTAGGTGCTGTAATTTACGCTGAAGTCCACGAGTTTACTTTTCCCGATTTTGTAGATGGAAATGTCCGGATTTTGGAAGCCGCCGATTTTGAAGTGATACCTGCCTGCCGGCGTGCTTTCCGGTTTGGTGAAAGTGATGCGCTCATTGTGCGCCCGGTAGAGTCGCTTATAACGGACATCCAGAAAATCGAATAAAACCCGGTCGTATTTGTTGGTCGGATCGTCGCCGGCGACAGCAATCTGAATGACATTATCACCATGTCTCAGGTAGCGATTCTGGAGTTTTTGGTTGAGCCCGGTTCGAATCACGTGCGGGATTTGACCGTTCCATCGGTCTGTGGTGACAATATAATTATTGATAGTGATTGTTACTTCGTGACCGCTGACCTGATAGGTCAATCCATGCATACCAACGGCGATATCGAAAGGTTCGACCGTACCCGTATTGGGATAGACCAGTTGGAAGATGTAACTTCTGGTCGTACCGCCGTTAATGCCGCTGTCAAAAAACCAGTGATCACGGGTATGGGTCGGCTGATCCGTGTCAACCTGACCCAGCTTATCAAAATGCCGGTTCTTCTCAATATGCATGGTATATTCAAAATCCGCCGGCACGATGGCATCCTCGCTGCGGATGGTTGTTTTTGCCGACTCTTCGGCGTAGCGCAAACCAAACTGTTTGCCCCAAGTCAGATAATAAACATTTCTATCGGTAAAGGGATCGTAATAGTAATCGGCGACGCTGTTGAGATTGCGCTGTCCATAAAATTCGATGTAGTCGCTGTTATCGAAACTCCCGTCGGATTCACCTTTGACAAACACCGGCACTTCGTTACCCTTGTTGAACATCTGAAAGGTGCGTGGATCAACTTTTTTAATTGCAACATTGCTGTTCTTCAAGGCGGATTGCGACAGGCGGTAAATGCCGGTGGAATCAACGGTGATGCGGATCAGGGGTTCGCTGTAGGGGAGCACGCCTGTCGGTTTCTCGAGGGTTTTCAATTCCCGCCTTTTACGAACCTTACCATTCAGATTGATAAGCTTTTCCAGGTTCGATTTCTCAGCAATCCGGCTCTCCGAGAAATCCGGATTAGCAGCGATGGAAACGCTGATTTCCAAATTCTCAAAGTAGTGTAGCCGGGTGCCGTCGTCGGTTAACTGATAGGGATAGATTTTAATATTGGTAAGTGGTTGATGATTAACATAACCGATGAAGGTGACTTGAACGATTTCTGCGGGGTACGGGTAGCTGATATCCGCAGGCTGATTTTGATCGTTTGTAAACTCCCGCAGCTCTGTCTTCGGGTGGTCAAAAAATGATTCGAGTTGACTTTCCAGTAGCAGACCGTTGGGATTTGCGGTCTGAATCTGATACCGGATATCCTGCGGCAAAGCGTTAAAAATGCGGCTGTAGCAGGGCAAAGCGGGGAAACCGGTACGACTGTTATTGTCCAGCGGCTCTGCCTTTATTGATAGTGCGCCGTCCGTCAAACTTGAGAAGACAGGAGGATTGATTTTTCCCTGCCAGACCCAGTGACGGTCATCCAGCCAGTTCTCGATAAAAAAAACCGAGTGCTCCGGACTAGCTGGCTGGGCAAGTGCAGAAACAAACCGCAATGTAGATAGACAGACCAGGTTTATCGTCAGATAAGACCGGATTGAAGGAAAAATATTAGCGATTTTCACTCCCGACAAAGAAGAGTTTATTCAGCAATCCGCGCAGCATATCTTCGTCAACGCTGCGATAGAAAATACCCTGATATGCGACTGCGATTTTCTGGGTCTCTTCAGATACCACTACTACTATGGCATCGGATTCTTCGGAAATGCCCAGCGCAGCCCGATGACGGGTGCCGAGTAGCGGGTCCAGATCGGGATTGTCCGAAAGCGGCAGAATAGCGCCCGCCGCCTCGATAATATCGTTCTGGATGATGACCGCACCGTCGTGCAGCGGGCTGCCGGGATTAAAAATCGAGACCAGCAGACTGGATGAGACCTCTGCGTTGATGGTGGTTGCGGTATCTTTAATCATTTTCAACTGAACCTCACGTCCGAGAACGAAGAGTCCGCCCCACTTACGCCGGACCAACTCCATAGACGCATCAATCACAGCATTAATGGTTTTGGAATTTGGTTCCGCAAAGAAGCGCCGTAATATCCGGCTCTGCCCGATCATGATCAGAATCCGGCGTAGCTCCGGCTGAAATACAATCACAAAGGCGATTACCCAGACCGTCTGGAGATGTCCCATCAGCCAGGACAGGCTTTGCAGATTTAAAATCCGGGCGACAAAGGATAATAAAAAAATTGCCGCCAGTCCGATAATCATCTGAGATGCCCGCGAACCCCTGAAGAACTGATATAGCTTTAAAAAAATCCAGTAGATTAGCAAAATATCCAGAACATCCCAGATGGTGACGGTAATAAATTTAATGGTGAATAGTGTCATATTTGCTGTTTTCCTACGATAGCATCGGCAATGGCGGCAGCCTGACGACTTTCCCTGACGTCGTGTACCCTGATAACGGCAGCGCCGTTATTGATGGCGACCGCCAACCCTGCCAGACTGCCGGGAAGGCGCTGATCAACCGGCAAATCGAGCAGCTTTCCGATGAGTGACTTGCGGGATAATCCAACCAGGATCGGTTGTCCCAGCGACTCAAATTCCTTTAAATAGCGCAAAATGGTATAGTTGTCTGCGACTGTTTTGCCAAATCCAATTCCGGGGTCAATGATAATTTGATCACGGGATAGACCGGCTTTGACGGCTCGCCCGACAGCTGCATCCAGGTAGTTCAGAATTTCGTCAATCAGGTTATCATAGTGTGGATTTTCCTGCATGTTGCGGGGAGTACCACGAATATGCATGAGACAGGCTGCGGCATTGTGGCTGGCGATGACCTCTGCCAGCTGCGGATCGAAGGTCAAACCGCTGATGTCGTTTACCATGTCAGCGCCGGCTTCCAGAGCTTTTTCAGCAACAGCGGATTTATAGGTATCAATGGAAATGGGAATGTTGCTTTTTTGGCGTAACCCGGTGATCACCGGAATGATGCGATTTAGTTCGGTTTTTTCGTCCACTGGTTCTGCTCCCGGGCGGGTGGATTCGCCACCGATATCAATAATATCCGCACCGTCCGTTTCCATCTGCAGCGCCGCTTTCACCGCCCCGGTCACTTGAACGTGTTTTCCGCCGTCATAAAATGAATCGGGTGTCACATTCAAAACTCCCATAACGGCGGTTTTCTTTTTGAAGTCAAAATGGCGTCCACCAATCCGCATTTCTGTAATGGAAAAGTCGTCGGCGAAAAAATACCGAATCTCGGTACTTAAACGATTCAGTCCGAAAATCTGGTATTCAAGACTTTCAGCCAGTTTTAGAAACTGCTTCTTTGTACCGGAAAGGATAGCCGGTGCGGTATCAATCTCACAGGTTGAGGCGCCGCGCGAGACGGCGCACTCGCCGCCCACGGACAGCATCTGCTGTTTTAAAATATTTGCCGCCGGAGCCGAAATCGGATCGGTTTTGAGAATGCAGAATTCACCTTTGGGCGCCATGATCTGGATGCCGCCCGGATCAACCGGTAGGGATTCCATTTCAGCAACGTAGTGCGCTGTATCATTTAGGGTCAGTTTTCGTAGCAGCTTTTGGCTCCTTTTTGACCGATTTTCGGCTACTGGTCTGGGTCGCTTTCGATTTTGGTTTACCTATCGTGCTGTTCCGGGATTTTTTCAGCTTCTTACCTTCCAGCAGGCGTTTGATATCTTCGCCGTCAATCACCTCATGTTCCAGCAGCGTTTCAGCCAGTAATTTCAAAGATTTCAGATTATCTTTTAAAATTTTAATCGCCCGGGCTTCTGCTGCTTCCACGATTTGACGTACCTCTTCGTCAATGGCTTTGGCGGTTTCTTCGCTGAAATCACGATGCTGGGCGATCTCCCTGCCCAGGAAAATCTCCTGATTTTTTTTACCGAAAGTCAGCGGTCCCAAGCGTTCACTCATGCCCCATTCGCAGACCATTTTACGGGCAAGTTCGGTGGCACGTTCAATATCATTCCCGGCGCCGGTGGTGAGTTCATTGAAAATAATCTTTTCCGCCGCCCGACCACCGAGCAGAACACTGAGGTTGCCGGTGATGTAACTTTTTGAATAGTTATGCCGTTCGTCGAGGGGCAGTTGATGGGTGATGCCCAGGGCGCGTCCCCGCGGGACGATGGTAACCTTGTGAATCGGGTCCGCGCCGGGAATATTGACGGCAACCAGCACATGTCCGGATTCGTGATAGGCGGTGAGTTCACGCTCTTTTTGGGAAATTTGCAGGCTCTTGCGCTCGACGCCCATCATGACCTTATCCTTTGCCTCTTCGAAGTCTTCATTCTCGACGTATTTTTTATTTTTACGGGCAGCCAACAGTGCGGCTTCGTTAACGAGGTTTGCCAGATCGGCACCCACCAATCCGGGGGTCCCTTTGGCGATGATACTAAGGTCAATACCCTTTGCCAGTGGAATATTTTTTGTATGCACGCGTAAAATTCCTTCGCGCCCCTTAACGTCGGGTACGTCAACGACAATTTGACGATCAAATCTACCGGGTCGCAGCAACGCCGAATCCAGTACATCGGGGCGGTTGGTAGCTGCGATGATGATGACGTTTGTATTTTCGTCAAAGCCGTCCATCTCGACAAGTAACTGGTTGAGCGTCTGCTCCCGTTCGTCGTGTCCGCCGCCCAGTCCGGCGCCGCGATGCCGACCAACGGCGTCAATTTCATCAATGAAGATAATACAGGGAGAATTGCGCTTGCCCTGTTCAAAGAGGTCGCGCACCCGGGATGCGCCGACACCTACAAACATTTCCACAAAATCGGCACCACTGATGCTGAAAAAGGGGACTCCGGCTTCACCAGCCACGGCTTTTGCCAGGAGCGTCTTGCCGGTTCCCGGTGGTCCGAGCAACAATGCACCTTTGGGGATTTTCCCACCCAACCGGGAAAATTTTTCGGGCAACTTCAGAAATTCGATGATTTCCTGGAGTTCCTCCTTGGCTTCGATACAACCAGCGACGTCGTTAAAAGTCGCCTTTGGTCGGTCGGAGGACCACAGCCGGGCTTTGCTCTTGCCGAATCCGAAAATGCCTTTATTATTTTGTCCCTGCATCCGCCGCATGAAGAATATCCAGATTCCGATGAAGAGAAACCAGGGCAATATCTGAAACAGATACGCAGTCCATTCGACGGTTTTTTCCTGGAAATTATAGTGTAGGTTGTATTTTTCCCATTCTTCAAGCATGTATTGATCATAATTGGGCGGCAGGATAAAAAAGAACTTTTTGACATCAACCGGTCTGCCCCGGATGATCAGGGTTGTTTCCTCCTTCAGGGTTCCGTGAAACTCACGTTCAATAATCGTCGCTTCGGCGATCTGATTACCGGCTAACAGCTCTTTATACAGTTGAAATTCGACGCGGATTTCCTCTTTTGAACCGCTTCCGAGAATCTGAATTAAAAAGATCGAACTAATGATAATGATAATCCACATCAACGATGTTTTGGATGCCTTTTTCCACTTGAAATCATTATCCGGTCCGTCTTTTTTCTTGTTCGGCGGTTGCGGTTTTTTGGGATTTTTCGGTCTTTTCGGGTCGTTGTTTTTCGGCTCCTGGGAGCGCTGTATGGAGGTAAAATTATTCATTTATCAGCCTTCTTGGTTTAAATAATAAATAGACTTAAGGTTACGGAATTTTTGCGCCAAATCCAATCCGTAACCGACAACAAATTTGTCAGGAATCGTAAAGCCGACGTAATCAATCGCAAAGTCCAATTTAGTCTGCGCTTTAATCAACAGCGTGGCGAATTTAACCGATTTCGCCTGGCTGCCCTGTAAACGCCGCCGTAAAAAGTCAATGGACAATCCGGAATCCACGATGTCTTCAACTACAATTACATCACGTCCGGTGATATCACAACTAATATCTTTCAGCAGGCGGACGGTTCCACTGGTGCGGGTCTCGTTGGCATAACTGGAAATTTTAATAAAGTCAACCTCCGCCTGGATCTCCATTTCGCGAATCAGATCGGCAAAGAAAATAAAACTGCCGTTCAAAATGCCGATCATGATGGGTGTTTTATCATGATAGTCGGCAGTTATTTGGGCGGCTAACTCTTTGACCCGTTCGATGATTTTGTCATAGCTGATCCATTCATGCAGGGTTAATCCGCTAAATTGTCCATAACTGTCATCCAGTTGAATCCTCTTTGTCATCAGTTAAGTTCCTTATAGTTCAATTTCAAAATCCGGGTTGTATGCGGCTTGACTTTGAAGGTGTCCGCTAGCTTAATACCGCAAATCCACACGATGGAGTCGCCACAGGTCAGGATTGGAATCCGGTTTTTTTTCAGTAATGGAATTTTCTGATCAATAAAAATATCGCTGACTTTTCTGGAATGAGAAGAGCCGAGCGGGATAATACGATCGCCCTTTTTCCAGGGGCGCAGGCGGAGCGGTGCCCGGGAGAGTTTCGAAAAATCCACATACTCGAGATTGGCATTTACTTTGTCCGGTTTAAATTCAGTGCAGTCCAGCAACTCAGTGGCGAACGAAAAGTAGTCGGTTTGGTAAGATTTTCCCGGTGTAATGCTGATTTTGTTCCAGGCGGGAGGATTGATTTTACCGATGATCAGTTCATTGCGATTGCGAAAGGCGTAAATATCGCCGGTGATTTTTTGACGACCACCGGTGCGTCCGGACTCCAGCAGCGTCAGCAGATTGGTCATAATATTATAGTCAATCGCAGGAAATTCTTCCTGATGAAAATTCTTCAGAATTCTCAAAACCACTTCAAATATTACCGTTTTAAAATACCTTTTGAGTTGGGAAATATCAAGGGCAATTTCCAGCGCTGACTGTCGAATAAGACAGTTTTTCAGGGCATCTTCGGCGAGTGATTGATTTAAGCGATGAAGGTCAAAAAAGGTTTCGCGAAGGTGCAGAATCGCTTTTTCAAGCGACGGATTGATCGCCGACTTCAGATTCGGGATCAAAAAGTTCCGGATAAAATTGCGGGGAAGCGACGTATCTCGGTTGGTATAATCTTCGCTGAAGGGAATCCGGTTGCTCCTGGCGAAGTCGTAGATTTCTGATTTTCGGGCAAAGAGAAGCGGGCGGATAATGTTATCCCGCCGGATGCGAATTCCCACCAGTCCGTTTAGTCCGGTTCCTTTGAAAATCCGGTACAGGATAGTCTCAACCTGATCATCGGCAGTGTGAGCGGTGGCGATCCGGGAACCGGGATAATTTTTACTGATATCTTGGAAAAATTGGTAACGCGCCGCGCGCCCCGCCATTTCCACGGACAAATCCTGCTTCCGAGCCACTTCCGCGACATTTACAGATTTAGAAATGAATTTACAATGATTTAAGCGACAGTATTCCTGCACAAGGATTTCATCCTGTTCGGCGGCGGAGCCGCGAATCCGGTGATTCAGGTGAGCGACGATCAGTTCGATTTTATTTTCACGACAGTAATTCAAAAGACAGTGCAGCATCACCATGGAATCCACGCCGCCAGAGACGCCGGCGATTACCGTACCGGTCGCTTGCAGGAGTCCGTGGCGGGATACAAATTCGGTAAAATCTTTATCGAGCGACGCCATATCAGGAGAGGTCTTTTAAAAAGGGATTGTTTTGAATTTCGGCGGCGATAGTCGTTGATTCGCCATGTCCGGGGTGAACCTGGATATCTGCGGGCAGCTGTTTCAGGCGTACCAGGCTCTTTTGCAGGGATTTATACGAACCGTTCGGCAGGTCGGTTCTGCCGACGGATTCTTTGAACAGTGTATCGCCGGAGAAAAGGTGCTTCCCGGTTAGAAAACTGACACTTCCGGGAGTGTGTCCGGGTGTATGCAGGACCTGGACATGGTGGCTGTTGATTTCCAGAACCTGACCGTCATGCAGATAATTGGTGATTTGCGGTAGTTCCAGATTCATTACTCCCAGAAACTGAGCGGTGGGGATGGCAGAGTTATAGGTTATCACATCAGCGGTATGAATTGCAAATGGCAGATCGAAGCGACGCTGCAATTCCGCTGCGGCGCCGATATGATCAGGATGGGCATGAGTATTGATAATAAAAACAGGAATCAGGTGCAGCGCCTCCAGTTTTTTTACAATTGTCAAGGCATTGTCACCGGGATCAATGATCAGCGCATGGTGGGTGTTTGAATCGCCGAGGATCCAGGTATTTTCCTGAAACGGACCGGTTACGATGGATTCGATAATCATGATTGGTAATCTCCGTTCGGTTTCCGAAGTCTGATCATTTGCGGTGTTCCCAAAGAATAAAAAATCACAATAAGTTAATCATAAATTGGCTTTTATGAAATTGAATCTTGAACCGAAAAGGCTGACGTTGCTAATATCAACCTGCTATGTGGAAGCAATATTTGTCTGCGCTTTTTACTTGATAAAAAGAATTTTAATCATCTGGCGGTGCCGATCTGATTCGAGAATGGCGTGATACAAACCATTGGCGACCACTGAACCGTGGTGATTTCTTCCGTTCCAGAGCGTCCGGTAATTTCCGGTCACTGTTTCTGAATCGTGCAAAACCGCTACTTGCTGCCCGATGATATTATAGACTTTCAGAGTATAGTGCCCTAGTTGATTAATCTGAAAAGGGATAACCGTGACTCCATTGAAGGGATTCGGATAGTTCTGGGATAGTTGAAAACCTGCCGGAAGAGGAATGTTATCTGTTTTTGTAATTGCTGAACCGGGTTCGTAAAATGCAAAGGAGCCGGGGATGGCACCAACCGGAAATGCGGCGATTTGGGTACCGCTGGTGTCAATTACGATGACGGTGTCAGGTGCAACATAGTTACTGAGTCCCAGGTAAATCAGATTGTCATGAGAAGCCATTGAATAAATAGACGCAAAATCCCCGATTTGGTCAGCCGGATTCATCGTCAGCGAGTCGGTTAGCGCGCAGATTCCGTTCCGGTAAGTCCGATAAACCTTGTCATTCAGAACCGTAATATCTCTGCCGAAAGAAAAGGTGATACCGAAATCTTTGGTTGCGACCGTACCGGTGCTTAAGTCAATTCGGGAATTCCCGGCGTGGGTGTTCCAGTCGCTGTCATAGTAGGTGCTGGACACATAGAGAAAATTCCGGTGACCGATCAACTCTTCAGGACCGGCAACGACAATAAAGGTATCAACGGGCACCAAACCAGAATCAGCAATCTGAAATTCAATCACCCTATTCGATGATGACCAGTCGGCGTTCATAGTGATCGTGGCGTACAATTTGTCATTATAATAGAGTAAATCTTCGGGCAGCGCGCCCAAATTCAGTGTATCAATAATAGTATAGCTGTCCAGATTAATGGCAATGATTCCGCCGAGATACCAGCAGGAGACAAAAGCGATATTGTCAACGATTTCAATATCACGGGGACCGGCGAGGGGTAAATCAATAGTTATGAGGTATTCGAAACCGGAGCTGATGTCGGCGATTTCAATGGTATTTGAGTTGTTCATGATGATAAATAGGCGGTCATGATGGATTTTTAGATTTTGACCGGTATCGCCCAGCGGATTGGTAGATTGATTCCAATAGATAGGTCCATTGATTTCCGTCAGGTGCGGATTGAGTGACCAGAGCGAAGCGTTCAGGCTGCCGTAATTACCCTCACAAAGGACGTAAGTGGTAAATTGTGCAGACGTAATTGAGCTAAAAATTGCGACGATCACAGCGATGCGTTTCATTAATAAATCCTTTCATAGAAGTTAATTGATTTTATAATTCAAGGTGAGACGAAATGAGCGCGGTGGTTCGGGGTAACCGAGCAGAGTTTCATAAGCACTATCGCCGAGGTTATTAATCGCACCGACGATGATGAAGGTGCCCAGCCGGTTTTCCAGGCTGTACGACAGATTGAGAGAGTAGACAGTGTAGGGTTTGAGAGTCTGGTCTTCCGGCCAGCTGAACATGGCGATACGGCGGCTGACGTGCTGCATTTGCAGAGCGATATAAAATTTATCCGGGCGCCAGTCGAAAGTCAGAGAACTCGTTTCCCTGGGTGCATAGCGCAGCGGTTTTTGATAATAATCACCCGGCGTCAGATTGCGGGAGACGACATGATTGTACAGGGCGTTGATCGAAACAGGGATGCCCCGGCTTTGCCACTGAAGCCCAATTTTATACCCTTTCCGGACAGCCTTTTCGATATTTTTCGGTTGCCAGTAGGATTGAATCGGCGTCCACAGAATGAGATTTTTACTCTCTTTGTAATAAATATTGGTTTTGAGCGAAAAGCCGGCAAACTCGTTCAATTCAAAACCGCCGGCGATTTTTGCGGTATGTTCGGGTTGCAAGTCAGGATTGCCCCCCGGTTTCCAGTAAAGATCGTTGAAAGTCGGATAGCGGTAAAATTTTCCTGTATTTGCATAGAGGAGCCCCTTGTTGTCCGCGAAACGCCAGCGTATTTGCAGATCGTGATCAATTGTGGAAAAGAGATTGGGCGAGAAGTTATGCATGATTGTCGGACTGAAGGAAATTTTCGCAAAGGGTAAGCACGTCACAGCCGCCATGGTCTTTTTGCTCAAGCGATCATGTATATCTGTATTCGTGCTGCGGAGGTAATCGTATTTGACGTCTGAATAGAGGTACCACCGAATGAGCTGTCCCATTGTTCCGGTCTGTTTGATGAGTAGGTGATAAGTGGACAGTGCATGATTGGCGTTGATATTATTCTGAGGATTGACGTAGCGCTCCGTTGATTGTTTCATCAGTAATTGAAAATAGCCGTGCCCGAACCGGTTGACCCAACCCAGTTTTGAACCGATCATCGAGGTTTTGTCACTCCGCGTAGCGTTGGGCGTCGGCGACCAGATCAATCCGGCGACTCCGCGCTGCTGGTGCGAGCTCATGAGCATGGTTTTCCAAAACAGGTTGGTAGACATAACCGTGGTCAGGGTGGCGGTGAGATACTTTTGCTCGAATGTGTTGTTATCACGTGTTAGGGAGGTACCGCTGATCGGATTGATTGCCCGGTAATCGGCGTCATCGTGGCGTTTTCCCAGGGAGAAATAGATTCGACTTCGTTTCGTCTGGCGTGCGATTCTGCCGGTAAGGGAGCAGTGACCAAAAGACCCGATACTGGTACTGAATCCCGTTTCAGACTCCGGTGGTTGAATCTGGATACTGCCTTCGGCGTTACCGATTTCGGGGCTGGATTCGGTCAGGTTGGGTGAATATTCAATCGCCCCGATTAAAGATGAGGGAAACTGGGAGATATCTACCTGTCCGTTCTGAGCGCTGGTCAAATCAAAACCGGAAAAGAAAATATTGGTATGCGAGGATGGGGCACCGTCCAGGCTGAGCGTAGTGATTCCCGCCGGACCGCCGTAGGAACGGATATAGGTACCGGGGATAGAGGATAAAACCTGCCCGGATTCGATAATTCCCAGTTCTCCGGTGACGGCAATCCGGGTGAAGGAACCGCCCGGGTTTTGCGGCTGTACTCGACCGGCGATTTCTACGGCGCCGATTGCCACCGGAGAGTAGGAGAGCTTGATTTGAAAAATGCCGACACTGTCGGGCATTATCACTGTGATATTCTGAAAACCGATCCGCCGGAATTCGAGGGTGTCACCGGCGGCATGTCGGTTGGTAAAAAATATTTTCCCATTTTCATCGCTAACCAGCCAGGTGTCGCTGGATTTGTTATACATGGTCACGTAAGGAATAGGAGTATCGTCAGGAGCAATAACCTGTCCGACGGTCGGCGGACTGGCTGTCAACCGGAAAGCGGACAGAATGAACCCGATGATAATGATTTTTATATTTGGGAAATGTGGGGAGTGAAGGGGTAAAAAGGTCATGGTTCTAATCCCTGATTTGCCCGCGCAAGCGGATTAGAATGGACTATACAGGTATCCTGACTCCCGGATCGTCCGCGGGTCTACACCTTCCAGCAATTGCCGTGGTATACGTAGGCGCGTCCTCGGTTACAGTAGCGGGGCTGTGCTCGATTTACACGAGCTTCCCTGTCATAATCCATATCTAAAATAACGGATTGAATATACGATGGTTTGAAAATTAATGCAATGCTTATTTGCCATTGCGGAGGTTTTTAATAAATTCTGAATGCGGTAATTAAGCGGAAAAGTGAAGGGGGATTATGAATTCAATATTGATCGGACTGATTCTGTATTTGGTAGTCGTACTGGCTATCGGTCTGAAAAGTGTCGGCAAGAATAAAACCCAGTCGGATTTCCTGATTGCCGATCGGAAGTTAGGCGCCTGGGCAATTGCGCTGTCCGAGCGAGCCAGTGGTGAATCCGCCTGGTTGCTGATCGGTTTGCCTGGCGCTGCTCTGGCGGTGGGTTTTTTGGAAATTTGGGCGGCGGCAGGCTGTGTACTCGGGATCATATTTTCGTGGCTTTTTATTGCCGTACCTCTCCGGGAACTGGCGGGAAAATATGATGCGATGACATTGCCGGACCTGATCGCCGCCTATTTTAATGATGAAACCAAAACCCTGCGAATTATCGCGTCACTCATTATTACCTTTTTCTTTACTTTTTATGTGGCGGCGCAATTCAATGCCGCCGGAAAAGTGTTGAATGTCACGTTTGGCATTCCACAGCTATCGGGTATGCTGATTGGTGCCGGCATTATCCTTCTGTATACAATATTGGGAGGTTTTCGGGCGGTGGTCTGGACCGATATGGTCCAGGCGCTGATCATGTTTTCCACGTTGATAATTCTGCCGGTAGTCGGGCTGGTGGAGTTGCTGCAAAGCGGTGTGGCGGGGCAAATTAGTCCGCAGATTATGTCATTAACCGGCGGCAAAACGGGAGTCTGGGCGTTACTGGCTGTTCTTAGCGGGTTGAGCTGGGGATTCGGTTACACCGGTCAGCCGCATCTGTTGGCGCGATTTATTGCGATCAAGAGTTCTGTCGAAATCAGGCGGGGCAGGGTCGTTGCCTTCAGCTGGGCGATCCCGGCTTTTTTCGGGGCGTTCTTCATGGGAATTATCGGACTGGCGCGGTATGGTGCCGACAGATTTGGTGACCCTGAATTTCTGATGCCCTTCATGGCGTCCGATTTGTTACCGGGCTGGATTGCCGGGATATTAATTTCCGGAGCGATGGCGGCGATGATGTCCACCGCCGATTCGCAACTGCTCGTGACAGCGTCAGCGATTTCCGAGGACCTGATTCACAAAGCCGGAAAAAGGGACCTGCCATCCCAACAACTTGTATCAGTTAGCCGGATTGTGACGGTTCTGGTCGGAATATTCGCCTTCATACTGGCTTATTATTCTACGGATTTGGTCTTTAGGTTAGTCTCCTATGCCTGGTCGGGACTGGGTGCCAGTTTTGGTCCGTTGCTGCTTTGCATTATTTACTGGAAAAAAGTCACCCGGGAGGGTGCGATTGCCGGTTTGCTGACCGGCTCGATAGTGACGATTATCTGGAAAAATATTGCATCCGTTAATGAACTTATTTCGGAGAGGTTAAGCAGCTATGTGCTGGCTTTCCTGGCGATTATTATTGTCAGCCTGATGACGCAAAGCGCTCGTTCGGAATGACCGATATTAGACCGGGTATTCCTGCTCTTTACAGGCGATATTCATGGTCTCCAACTCATCCAGGACCGGATTATATATCTCGGGCAAAACCGGCGCATGCACGCCGCTCAGTCTGATTTTTCCCTGAAGGATCAGGCGGGTGGCGATGGCAGCCGGTAGGCTGACGGTACGAGCCATTGAGGAATCGCCGTTGGGAATGCCGAAATCCACCAGCGTAGAGGTAATGCGTCTCTGCCGATCCGGCCATTCCGCCAGGAAGTCGTGATAGAGTACAATCATATCCCGTTCGCCCGTTTTGTAGGGCATTTTTTCCAAAAAGCGATGGGTCATGATATCGAGATAGGTGGGCTCATCCGGTAGAGGGTCATTGCTGAAGAGTCCCAGCCATTCCAAACGATCGAGGACTTCTGCGCTGGCGTCGTCGCCCAGGAATGCCTGAGTAGCTTTCCGGGTGCTCATGCCAGCCGGGGCATTCACTAAGCGGCGGGTCAGGTCGTCATAACTCATACCTTTCAGGTCGTCACGCTCGGTCTCGTCGAGAACGCCCAGGCGGGCAATGCAGAGCATGGTTTCGCACCAGCCCACATTCCGGATTGTGCCGCGAAACATGGTGCGGACATCCTTTAAGCCGTAGGTCTCGATATAGGGCAGGGAATTGCGGTTGGGGTAGGTCTCGAATTGCGGTTGTCCCTCAATATTCAGCAGCCAGTGATGGCGGAACAGGTTTTTACCTTCGATTTCGATGATTTTACCGTCTTTCAGATATTTGGCATCGTTGCGACCAGCCATTAAAACCCCGCGGGGGCTCCAGCTGAATTTATAGCCGAAAGGGTTATCGTTGGCTTCCGGTGCCGGCAAACCACCACAATAGGAGCGAAAACTGACAATCTTGCCACCGCTGTTTTCCACTTTATGAATAATGCGCATGGCGGACATATGGTCAATTCCGGGGTCTACGCCGATTTCATTCAGAATCAGAATGCCAGCCTGCCGGACCGGTCGGTCGAGCGCTTTCATGGTGTCGCTGATGTAGGAGGTGGTGACCATCTGCTTGTTGTGTTTGATGCAGTAGCCGGCGACCTTTACATGGTAAGTATAGGGCAGCAGGCTGATAGCCAGGTCGGAGTGTTCAATTAACTGTTCCAACTGGGCGTCGTTTTGGACATTCAGTTCAACGGCTTCACCCTGCGGATGATCGGCGATTAAGTTGACGGCTTTGCTAACGGTTCGACTGGCGACGGTCACCTTAAAATCCGGTACGTTCAGCAGATATCGAACCAATGGACGTGATACCAATCCCGCTCCAAGAACCAAGACATTTTTCATTACTATTCTCCCTGAGTAAAGATGGAATTTGCTACGATTATCGCTGTTTTATAAATCCTTGATAAAGTTATGCATATAACGATAATCCGGCGTGAACTGACCATTATATAAAATCGTTGCCCGCTTCAATTCCGGGGGTAAATTCAGATTCTGAAAATCCCGGGAAAAATCGGTAGTCAGGAGTTGCGGGATAAATTTTTTTAGTACTGTGCTGAATACCGTTGACGACTCTTTTGGCAGTTCACAGGGCAGATTGTCAACCGCCAGTACGACCGGACCATAACCCCTGATGCCGTAATCAATCCGCCCGGTATCGGGATTATAGACATAGACGGGATTACCGGAATCGGTTACGGTGAGGTTGCATTCGACGGAACCGCCGACGTCACAGGTGATGTCGCCGATAACCTTCAGCGGCAGCCAGGAGTAATTATCTCTTAAATAGCGCTTCGTGACGAGCCGGGGATAGCGGCTGTCCCAATAAATGGCATTGATCAGCATTGACAGATAGGGCAGATACCTATCAAATTTCGATTGATACCGTTCGGGATGCTGATAGTATTCCTGTAGTAAAAACCGACCTGACGAATCCCGCGGCTCAACCAGGTCTTCTTCTTTAAAAACAACTTTGTAAAGGTGTTTATTGGAAAAGACACCCTTTTGATAAAAGTCGGTTAATTTTGCGGGCTGAATTTCAATATGGGGCAGGATATCGAAAATTTCCTGAGCACCCTTGGAGACATTGCCATAACCGGCGAAACCTACAATCAGGGGCGTTAGATTTTGGGGAATTCCTTCCCGGGCGAACAGCTGTGCCTGTTTCCGGTAGGCTTTTTTAACAGTTGCCAGATCGCCGTATTCGAGTGCCGGTTTGAAATCGGCAAGCAGAGTCGTAGTGCCATCGTCCTGCAGGCGTTTCCCCAGTGCCCAGAAGGAATCAATCATTCCGGCAAGTCCGGCGAAGCGCCCGAAAAAGACCAGTCGTCTGCGGTTTTCATCAACGATTTTTTCATAATCAATCAGGGTGGTCTGCAGCTCAACCATCCGTTTCAGCATCGGCATATTGTAAGGCTGCCCTTTAACGGTATGGGAAAAGAAGAGATATTTTTTCTTGGGAAGGAAAAAACTGATGGGAATCTCTTTCACCGCCAGGATCAGATCGCAGGCGGAAAGGTTCTCGGTTACCACCGCGCCGGCTGACCGGTACTCATGATCGGAAAATGTCCGGATCGCTGACGGTTGGATGTAAATTTCCACCTTGTGTTTTTCCGAAATCTGGCGAACATGTTCCGGTATTAAAGGCACCCGGGCTTCGTATTCATTTTTATCTTCACGTCGTATTCCGATGCGCATGATCCCTCGGTGTTGGTTGAAAACTTTAGAAAGTTAAGAGAAATTACTTTGAAAGGAAAGGAATTTTAACCGGAAACAATGAAAATTTTGATGGGATTTTTTAGTGCAGAGATGCCAGGAGAGGCGGGGATAAGTTCAACCACGTTGTGGTTGCTATAATAAAAGGAAACTGACAGATTCTGCGGTCAAGCAGGGAATTAGCGGAGACTTTTTTCCAGCGCAGTTGCGGTTTCAGTGCCGGAATCGCGGTATTTAGTGATGATGGCGCAATATCCGTGTAAGCCGTGCCGGCGGGCGAAATCGGACTTTTCCAACGGACGACTGCCCGGAATGACCACCGCGTTTTCCGGGATTACCAGCGGCTGCTCTTTATTCCCTTTTAATAGTTCCTGACGAATCAGATCGTAAACCGGTAGCGAAGCGGTGAGAATCGTTCCCGCCGCCAATACGGCACCATGCCTGACCAGAACACCTTCAAAGACGCCGCAATTGCCGCCGACCAGCACATCATCTTCAATAATAACCGGTCTGGCACCGATGGGTTCCAGGACGCCGCCGATCTGGACACCGGCACTCAGGTGAACCCGTTTGCCGATCTGAGCGCAGGAACCGACGAGCGTATGGGAGTCGATCATTGTATCGGCGTCAACATAGGCACCGACATTTACATAAGCCGGTGGCATGATGACGACGCCCGGTGCCAGAAAACTTCCGCTTCGGACACTGCTGCCGCCGGGGACGATCCGGATTTTTTGGTGAATGGCAAAAGAGTGCAGCGGATAGGTATCCTTATCAAAAAAAGGGAAGATGTCACCGGAGTAGTCGGTTAGTTGCCCGTAGCGGAATCCCAGCAGGATACCTTTTTTAACCCAATGATTAACCTGCCATTTTTCACCGTCAAATTCCGTCGCCCGAATCTGCCCCGAATTCAACTGATTAATAAATTCATTGAAAATTGGGCGGAAGTCTCTGGGCGGCTGCTTCGGCGAAGTGACAAAGAGAGTCTCGATAGATTGCTGTAATTGATGCATGAGAATTCCGATAATTATGAATGATTGTTAGAATTCAACAGGTTTAAATCGCTAAGAATTGTCTGCAGAATTTCCCTATTATGTGGGGCCATAGTCACCAACGGCAGTCGGAAATTATCTTCGATGATGCCCATCATTGCCAGGGCGGTTTTGACCGGGATTGGATTGCTTTCGATAAAATTTGCTTCCATTAAGGGCAGTAGCTGTTCATGCACCTGGCGTGCCCGATTCCAGTCACCGTTCAAAGCCGCTGAAATCATCTGACTGAACCGATCGGGCGTTTCATTGGCTATGACGGAGATTGTACCGTCGCCGCCCAGCGCAATGAGGGCAAGGCTGAGGGCGTCATCTCCCGAAAGAACCAGAAAATCTTCGGGGCGACTGCGCAGGATATTCATGATCTGAGACATGTTGCCGCTGGCTTCTTTGATACCGATGATATTGTCAATTTCCGCCAGCCGCAAGACTGTTTTTGTTTCGATATTGGAGCCGGTACGTCCAGGAACATTGTAGATGATCAGCGGAATGCTGACTGACTCGGCGATTGTGCGAAAATGCCGGTAAAATCCCTCCTGAGTGGGTTTGTTATAATAGGGTCCCACAGAGAGAATCGCATCGGCACCTTGCGCTTCCGCATGTTTGGACAGTGAAATGGCTTCATGAGTGGCATTGCTGCCAGCGCCGCAGATGACGGGCACACGGTCATTGACCTGCTCGATAACAATATCCATCACATGATGATGTTCTTCATGGGAGAGGGTGGCGCTTTCACCGGTGGTACCGCAAGCCAGGATGACGTTTGTACCCAGCTCAATTTGCCGGTCAACGAGCATTCGCAGTTTGATTTCGTCAATTTTCCCGTTTTTAGTAAATGGGGTAACGAGTGCGACGGTAGTTCCACGAAATTGTTCAATATTCATAATTGTGTCCTTTCATTGAATGAGTTTGAATTAGCGATTCCATAAAATCGTCCATGGTATAAATGCCCTTTTTGCCGATCAGCCATTCGGCTGCTTTCAGAGCGCCGACGGCGAAACCGGTGCGACCGTGAGCTTGATGACGCAGGATGATTGAATCATGTTCCGAATCGAATCCGACCTCGTGAGTACCGGGAATCCGACCAACCCGCGTGGAGCTGACCTGCAGGGCGTTTTCGGCGATTTTTCCGGTGCAGGTCTGTGATAATACTTCTTCTTTTGTTTTGATATTTTTTACCATAATCTCAGCCAGTTTCAGCGCCGTCCCGCTGGGGCTGTCGGCTTTATACCGGTGGTGCCATTCATGGATGTAGCAGTCGTATTCCGGCAATGAACCGAAAAGCCGGGCGGCTTTTTCCACCAATTTTGTGAACAGATACACGCCGATGGAAAAGTTCGGGCTATACAGAATTGTCAGATTCTCTATCTGTTTCATCCGGTCCAGCTGGTGATACCAGCCGGTGGTGCCCTCCACGATTGGCAGATTTATTTCCGATGCCAGTTCGAGGTTGTGAATAACCGCCTCGGGATTGGTGAAACTGATAATCACATCGGTGTCATTGATGTTCGAGTCGGTTTTAAGCGGATTATTCAGGTCAAATATGGCACAAATCCGGTGACCGAGTCCTCCCGCCACTGACTCGACAGCGTGTCCCATACGACCATAACCCAGAATAGCGATTTTCATCTTTTCCTCCGTAATACCTATGTAATTTGGGTTTGAAAAAATAGGTATTACTAAGCCTGTTTGAAGCGCTTAGTGTAACCTATCGGGGATTTTTCGGGAAGAGCGGCGCTCTGCTTTTTCGAACAGAGAATGAGGTAGACCCGCGGGGCACTGCCCGAGTCGTGTATCCTGTGTTCTGTTTCGAAAATGGTTTTCAACGTTTCTCCGCGATCCGAATTCATTCTTTATGTTTTAAGATAAAAAGATTTTATAATTAATCAAGAGAAAAATACAGTTTAAATATTTAACCGGTCATCTGCGTTTGCCTTGTTGAAGTTAGTTAAGAGTCTTAATTAATTAAATATCAGTGGCAAATATAACGGGAAAATAATCGCTGACGGGCATTGTTCCATTCGTCTGATTGTGTTATTTTTACCTGAAAATTGACGAATTTGAGATATTTCCCCCGAAATTTACAGTTGGCAGGCGAAAATGTATTTTAAGAATTGCAAACGGTTATTCAGATTAAGTGGTGGGTTAGCGATTTTCCTCCTGATAATGTTGACCGGTCTGAATTTGGTGGCTTTTACCGTCAGCGGCCATGTGCAGGATTTTGTCACCGGCAAAAATTTATCTCAGGTGAATGTCGTGCTCATTTCCAATGAACATGCGATCCGCGATACTGTCACGACAAATTATCTCGGGCAATGGGAATATACCAGCGCATCATCGGGATTACTGGATCCGCATACTTTGCCGCATGACTTTTCGGTTCAGCAGAACTTTCCTAATCCCTTCAACCCGACAACCAAAATTGAGTTTGGTATTGCCGCAGCCGGGGAGGTGGAGATTGCTGTTTACAATCTTCTCGGTCAGGTGCTGGATGCGAAAAAGCAGTTCCTGGAGGCAGGTAATTATCAGGTTGAGTGGCGGAGCACCGGTGCGGCGGGGGTGTATTTTTATACGGTCCGCTGCAACGACAAAGCAATCACCAAAAAGATGGTTCAGCTGGATGGTGGCGGTAGCGGTGGGCTCACAGCGATAAGCGGCGCCTCTTTCCGTCGTGAAAACACTCTTTCAAAGCCCGGCACGGTGCCTCTCACGATTATTTACGATAAATTTGCCTATGTCGCGGATACCGTGGCGGTGGAGATCGCAGGGGGCGAGTATTTTGATGTAATCCTTGAGACGATTCATAACAGTCTTACGCTGATTGATCTGCATAACGATGTTCTGGAGCAGATGCTGGAAGATACGTCGTATCACTGGATGCCCCGGCAAACTCGTCATCACACCGACATTCCCCGGCTGATCGAGGGTGGGGTGGATATCCAGTTTTTTGTGATCTGGATAGATCCTCGGGATGGTAAACCGTATCAACATAATCCTTATCAAGGAGCTCAGGTTGCCCTGGGTCTGTTTAACCGGGAATTAAATCTGTATCCGGAATTTATCCAGCAGGCACGCACGCTTGACGAAGCCCTGGCAATCAACCTGGATAATAAGATCGCTGCGGTGATGTGTGTCGAGGGTGGACATGTTATTGAGAATGATATCAACAAACTAATTCAGCTGTATGATGACGGGATGCGTTATCTGACGATTACCTGGAACAACAGTACCGACTGGGCGGTGTCGGCTCAGGATGCCCGAAGCAGTAGTGTCGGGCTGAATGACTTTGGTCGGCAAGTTATTCGGACTTTGGATTCCCTGGGAGTTATCATTGATGTGTCACACGTCGGGATCAAGACGGTGAGTGATATTCTGGAGACGACTGTCAATCCTATTGTGGCGACCCATTCCGGGGCGCGGGCGATTTGTGACCACTACCGTAACCTTTACGATGAGCAAATCGAAGCCATTGCCGCCGGAGGCGGGGTAGTGGGGATCGTTTTCTATCCTTATTTTATCAGTGGCTCACGGACTGCCAGTATCGAGCAGGTGATCGAACATATCGAACATATCGTCAATCTGGTTGGGATTGATCATGTAGCGCTGGGTTCCGATTTCGATGGCATTGGAAGGACTGTGACCGGTTTGAGCGATGTATCCAAGTTTCCCGATTTGAGTCTGGCGTTGCTGAATCATGGCTATTCCAAAGCGGACCTGGCGAAAATTTTAGGGGGCAATTTTCAGCGGGTATTCCGGCAGGTCTGTTCCAAAACTCCAACATAGCCTACATTTCCAGGCTTAGCGATAGAGATATATCGGCTTTAAAATAAAAAAGCCCCGAATTACAGGGGCTTTTTTATTTGTAAAAAATTAATTTTTACCAGCGGTTACGAGCTCCGCCACCCCGATTGCCACCGCCAGTTCTGCGCGGACCGCTTCCACGGTTCTCACGGGGTTTGGCTTCATTGACAACCAGCACACGACCGTCTAACTCTTTGCCATTGACTTCCTGAATTGCTTTGAGTGCTTCGGATTTTTCCGGCATTTCGATAAAACCAAAACCGCGCAATTCATCGGTGTAGCGGTCTTTGATTAAGTTGACTTCCGCAACATTACCGTGTTCGGCAAACAGATTACGGACATCATCTTCGTTTGTGCTTCTGGGTAAATTACCCACATAGATATTCAACGTTAACTCCTCTGATTCTCTTGAATCATTCTTTTGATTAATTATCCTCGCGAATTCCTGACCAAATCAGCCACAACCGCCGGAAAGGCGTTTTTAATGGACAAATATGTTTCAACGAATTCAAATCGGACTAATATAGGCTATAAATACGGATAAACCTAAGCTTATTTTGGATTTTAATAAATTATTTTAGTATTTCCAGTCGTTCGCGCCAGTTGTCACCGATGGGAATCGCTTTATTGGTATTGCGATCAATAATAACGAAGGTGACCTCAGCGTCGGCGATCAGGGTTTCCGAAACGGCAAGATAGATTGTATGCCTGAAGGTGGCACTTTTTCTGCCGATTTTGCTGATTTTCGTACGGATTTCGAGGATATCACCCAGTCCAGCCGGATGGCGGTAATTGATGTTCGTATTGACCACGACAAAACCGTATCCCTCGGCGTGAGTTGCGGGGAAATCGAAATATTTTTCCTTAATTGTCCAGCGGGCTTCCTCCAGGAATTCAAGATAGCGGGTGTTATTGACATGTCCGTATAAATCCAGATGATAGCCCCGGATTTTGATTGTAATGGTATCCTGCATATTTGTCTCTCCTGATAATTTGATAGGAAAGTAAAAAAATCTAACTAAATATCCCAAATCGGTTTTAAAATAATTATTCTGTCAAAAAAACAGTGTTGGAAATTTAAAAATGTTTACCTATTTTTTCACTGGTTAAAATGTATTACTCCAAACTGCATAAGTAATTTTCTCGAAAGGGACAGGCGGATGAATATTGTCAATTCCCAGCTGATCAAAGAGCTGAACGAAACCAGAATATTAAACCTGGTGCGCAGCGAGGGTACCATTTCGAGGGTGGAACTGGCGAAACGAACCAGGATTTCCAAAGTGGCGGTCTCGGATATTGTCAGCCGGTTAATAGAAGCCGGTTATATTACTGAAATAGGCAAAGGTGAATCCACGAAAAAGGGCGGTAAACGCCCGACGCTGTTAAAATTATTGCCCAATAACGGATTTGTCGTCGGGATCGAGATTCACAGCAGCTATGCGAAAGTCGCTTTAGCCAATCTGAATTCGGAAATTATCAGCGAAAATGTTGTCCCGTATGCAACCGGCGATACGATTGTGCATGTATTACCCAAAATCACCACCTTGCTGGATTCGATGCTGAAGAAAAAACCTATTTACCGTAAAAAACTGATCAGCATCGGCATCGCCGTGCCGGGCTTTATTGACTATGAAAAAGGGGAGCTTGCCTTTGCGGTCACAATTCACGGCTGGGTGCAGCATCCCCTGGCGTCGGTTTTCAGCGAGAGGTACCGGGTGCCGGTGCTGATCGAAAATGATGTTAATGCCCGCACTTACGGAGAGCATCTGTTGGGCGCCGGTCAGGATACGGACAATCTGGTCTGTATCTGGCTGGGGGAAGGACTGGGGGCTGGAATTATTGTTGACGGCAACCTGATTCGGGGGCGCTATGGCAGTGCCGGCGAGCTGGGCTATCTGGAGCTGGGGCACCATCTAACCAATCCCGCCCTGGTTAAAAACCTGTACACCAATCAGCACCGCTTCGGCAGTATCATGCGGGAACAGCATCTGCTGGACACAATCAAGCTCAAAATCCAATATGATAAACATCTGAGTCATCAGGATGTTGAGAATTTGAAGCTGGAGGATTTGCTGTCTGATGAGCAACATGAATATGCCGCTATCGTGCGGGAAATTCTGGATGAGTACGCCATGCTTTTATCTATTCTGTGCACTGATTTAATCAAGACATTAAACACGAGTAAAATCATTTTATCCGGTAAAATTATCGAGCATTCCGAGTATCTTCTGGATAAATGCCGCCAGATCGTCCAGGAAAATATGCATAATATACCGTTTAAGGCGACGCCCATCGAGGTGGGTACCCTGAAGGAAGAGGGCTGTATGAAGGGGATCATTTCCATGGCGTTGCAGGTGATTTTTGAGCCACTGTTGAAAACCCGCAGCTTCAAGAAGGCATCCATCCACTATCAATAAAAAAACCAGTTGAGTTTAATCTGATACGCATGTGATGAACTGATGGCGTACCGACGATAACGGGAATTGTTCAACTCCTGCCGGAGTTGGTCACTGGGAGATGGTGTCTTACTCCGGATTGCATACCGGAGTTATTCACGTTTAACTCCTGCGGAGTTGTTTTACTCT
>DSAS01000167.1:32500-41513 GCA_011046365.1 Fidelibacterota bacterium | reverse complement strand
CAGACAGTATCGGCTGATAATTCAATAAATGCCGAATCTCCCGGAGCCATGTCTTGAAACCCGTGATAGCCCAGGTACAATTTTAAAAAATCAGCCGCTGGAATCGGATCGGTATAGCGGAGGGTGTGATTGATATTGTTCTGATAATCCGGGATACTATCGGCGAAAAAACCGGAAGTTCCCAGGAATGAATACATCCAGCCGGATGTGATCCAGGTGTCTGAATTGGGTTTAAAACGGCCAATATTGGCCTGATGTGTCCGAATGATTTTGCCCCGGTGTCCGTAGCCGATATTCTGATGAGCCGACGAGTCCAGGAACGCTAACCGATAGACCAGACTGTCACCATAATTCAGGGATGACCAACTTACAAGGTGATGCCAGAAGATGCTTGTCTTATAAATTTTTGTATAGGAATTGTATATTGAATTACGCCTGAAATACTCCAGAGGATGAACAGTCCAGTTATTGTTGTTTATTTTCATCTCGAGCCAGAGAGTGTCCAGGGGACTATAGTCCTCAATACTCAGGTCCCCTGAAACCGGGTAGCTGCCCGTTTTAAAAACCGTGCGGTTAATTGTATTAGGGCGTAAGTGCTCTGAATTTACCACCAGGCAGGAGACATCGATGATATTGCTTTGAATCAGGTATACTTTCGGTGCGGCTGCCGGTACTGAGAGGGTGTCGCCATGATTATTGACTAATTTCAGATAATACCGGCACTCAGCTCCCCGGACGGAAAACACATCACTGAGCATTATTTTGTCGGTTTCCGACGGTTTTAATAAAAGCTCATTGTAATCTGCATCCAGCCCTTCGGAGATGTATAGCCGGGATCTGTCTAGGTCAATTGAATAGCCGGGCTGCTGATCGGTTACGATGTCGATTTGAAATGAATCACCGGGTACGGTATTGAAAGTGATATCCTTTACTTCTATCGGCAGAGCCGGATCTGTCGACCGATTATTATATAAGTATTGAGTCAGTTGACAGAGTTTTCGAAGACTGCTGATTCCGGAATACTGATCGACGCTTTCGCCGACCATCAGGGCATAAATAACTTCCTGACTGTCACCGGGGGCAAAAGTGAAAGGGCCGGAAGACATCAGAAACCGTCTTTCTGAAGGCCATTTATCCAACCAGCCGGTCTGACTGACCGGATCACCCGGGAAGTAAATTGTTGTGGGTTCTCCGGTTTGGGGATTAATGATTGGATTCCCATTTCCCATTCTGCCTTTTATATAATTAAAGACCTCCCGGGCTGTTTCCGGATCGTAATACGTGGGAGAAGCTCCGATATAAAAAACAAAATTATCGAGACTGCGATTTTTTGCATCGGGTACTACTTTCTCTATAAATCTGGCAGTGTCACCGATGCTGGGAACTATGGGTCCCTGAAGAAGTTGTGCGCCAAAACTGGGTATTCGCGATCCGTAATCATAATCATCATCATCACCATTATAGCAATATACCAGGTTAAGGCTGGTGTCGCAACCGACATAGTCATCCCAGGCCGACCCCAGATCAGGATCGCTCCATAAACCGATATAACAAGAGTCCAGGATTGTATGACCTTTATTGATGAATAATCCCTTAATGAACATGATGTCCTGCAGACCTTCGATCGAATCAACGCCAAAAATCGTATATTGACATTCGACTCCGATGGGGTCGGTATTAAAAACCCTTTGATGGGTACTTGAATCCGCATCGTTACAGACAAACCAATGAGTCTGATCACCCAGAAGGAGCGGATGTCCATTTTCATCCGTCGGTGCACCATCGGCGACCGGCCAATTGAGATAATCGGAACTACTGGTATTACCACGGTTGATTGTATAAATCTTGTATTTTGATTGGTATGGATCATCGGGAGAACCATCGGGGAGAATTTTTCCCGGTAAAAGTTCACTGGCATATTCTGCTGCAGCACAACGAATGTCACCTGTGGAATCCTTGCCGGCAATCCAGAATCCGGCCTGAAAGCAGATGCCCGGAAACTCACCTCCTGGCCAACTCATACCGGCATATCCATCAATGTTATAATCAATGATATTACAATTGTTTGAGAAATAATCAAGTATCCGGTTTACATCGAATACGGCCGAATCTACTGGCGCTTCCACATACTGGGGACTCCGGACATTATTTATAGATTTTGCCCACACGATACTACTGAATAAAAAGATACAAAGAGCAAAGATGAGTAAATGTATCCGTTTCATTTTGTCCTCAGCTTCTGTTATTGAGATTGCATGACTGCAATTTTTAGAATCTTTGCACCCACATCTTTGACGTCGATATGGGCAATATACATACCGCTGGCGACCTTTTTCGCGTGCTCATTGCAGAGGTCCCAGGTTTCAAAGGGGGTGCCGTTATCGTGCCTGATCTTCCGAACCAGGAAACCGCCGAGGCTGTAGATTCGGATCGTGGCATTTTCTTCGGGCAGATGACTGAAGGTAATAAAGTGGTCGCCGGGCTCTGACTCCTCGGCATTATAGCCAAAATAGGGGTTGGGAAAAACCGTGATCTGCTTGAGTTGGTCTTTGAGGATTTTTTTATTGGTGACAGGTTGTTCTGCCGGGGTCGTAAAGCGGAACTCATCGGTCTCCGGATTGATGGGATTGATAAAATGCAGGCGGAGGACATCGCCGGTATAACAATTCGTTTGGGAATCAAAGAAAAGCAACCAGCCGCTGTACGGATTATTCTCTATTGGAAAAAGTTCATCCTGATATTCTGTGTAGTTACGGAAGATAATAACAAGTTAGTCGCCACTGATGGTATGGCTTTCGGCATCGTAATCGATGGAAAAGGTACTGTCTAAGTCCCAGTAGCCAATACAAAGCTGCTGATCGTTTTCGATGTCCCAGACCTCGAAAGGCACCGTACTCATTGAAGGTGCAAAACCGGATTTTTCCCAGCGAATCGCTTTCTGGCCATTTTCGGTGAACCGCAGCTCTATATCCGATTGGTACATTTCATTTGTGAGACTGTCACCGCCGTTGCCGAAAATATCGCTGGACAGATCCGTTAATCTGCTAATATAATGGGCGGGAATGATTGAAATGGGATTTCTGTTTCTGAAATAGAAACGGAAGTATTCATTACCGTCAGCAGTTATAAAATCCCAGCCTGGTTCCCGAAGCCAGGGTTTTACAGTGACGATATCGTTGAAATGTAGTGTGTCACCGTCCACAATCATGAGACTATCCACGCCGCCCGGGGAAACAGCCCTGTAGTCCACTGTATAGGTTATTATCGGAACGCCAAAAGATGTTTGTTCGTATTCGAAAATTCGTTTATAAATTTCATTAACTCTGAAGTCCGGCATCTGAACGGAGAATCCGGTTTTGGTTTCGTGTGTGACTCGTTTCATAGTATCATATTGATAATGAATCAGCGTATCGGTCATTGGATCATTCGCCTGGGTAGTATCGATTTCTCCGAGATACCAGTATCCGGTGCTTCGTCTGTTATATATATCAAAATGAGAATGGTCTTCTTTAAAACGAATAGTATAGGTTTGACCCTGAAAGAGTGCCGGATCGGTAACAGTTACCTCGGGATAAGCGTCGGTGGTATCCGGCCGGAAGCTCACCGGCAGTATTTCTCTGCTGGGATAGAGATAATCATGACCTAAGGCGGGTAAATGCGGTCGTACCGAGATGACGGTTTTTTCACTTTCTACATATCCAGGCGTGTTGTCCGGCGACCACGCAAAGGCGCTGATCGCAAAATAATAGTGTTTATTGTTGATCAGGTCTTCATTTTTCAGAGTGTCCCTGGTCACTGATAACTTATAGTTGATCAGAATTGCCGGCGCCAGGGATTGCACCTGTTCTTCCAGGATCTTTGTATTTGAGTTGTATCTGTAATACTGAATATTATCGGAAAGATCGTTGCTTTTCATCCGGGCGATTTCGGTCCAGGGGCCATTCGCCGAAGCCCCCTGGTAAATAGTGTAGCCACCAAAGCGGTAGTCCACAAAGTTGGTGGTCGGTAGAATTTCAGCGCTTTCATCCCAGTAGAGGATAATTTCCCGGTCCAGTTCCGACGCTGTAAGGACAGGTGTCGTTAGTGAAGGTTTTTGCATGTTATTCCGCCAGAAGGTATGAGCATAGCCGGCAAAATGCCGCATGACACTGATGGATTTGAGATGATCAGTGCCCTGTCCGACTATTATCGCAAAGACGATTTCCTGGACGCCGGGCTCGCCGGGTTGCGGGATTCCATCCTGGTTTTTATCGATCCAGGTCTCAAGGGTGAATGGACCGGTACTGATAACGCACCATCTATCATTGGGGATATCATCATAGAATTCGGTCCAGCCGGTTTGAGTGACCGGATCACCGGAGAGAGCATAAGAAGTTGCTTGGTTCGTAATTGGGTTGATTATATCATCGCCATCAGTTCGTAACCCTTTAAGAAGATAATAGGCTTCCATTGCTTCTTCTGGATGATCCCAGCCGGGGGTGGTTTTTTTTATTCTCGGGAAGGCTGTCATTGACAGATTTCGAAAATCCGGAAGGGATTGTCCGGAAAAATAGGCAGTGCAACCATACTCCGGAATAATTGGTCCCTGTAAAAGACAGCTTGCTTTACAAGGTACTTCGACGCCGTATTCTCTATCTTCAATCAGTCCGTTGTAGGTATAACCGAGATCCAGCAAAGTGTCACAGCCAATATAATCGTCCCTTGCACTACCGATATCATCGTCATTCCAGCTGGCGCAATAGAGTGAATCGATGGTATGACCGCTTTTATTGATCGCCAGCAGTTTGACGAACATGATATTATCGAGTATTCCATCCTGGGAAAATCCAAAGATGGTTTGCCGGACTTCGAGACCGAGCGGTGCTGTTTTAAATACTCGTTTATGTTGAGTACTGTCAAAGTCATTATAGACACACCAGTGGACCTGGTCGCCCAGCCAGAGCGGCGGGTCCTCGCCTTTTACGATCATCCCATCCGGGCTATCCCAGCTGCCGTTCAGGTTGTAATCCTCGTAAGGTTCGCCGGGATCATAAACGCCGTTACTGTTGGTATCGGTAAAATACTCACCATCATGGGCGGGTGCGCCGTATTCAAGCGGCCAGTTGGCATATTCCCAGTTGTAATGTTCCGATGACGGATCGGCATTATCTCCCCGAGTGATAGAATATATCTGGAACAGGGGATTTTTATAATTCAGCGGCGTTCCCGCCTGGGTGTTAGCGGGGCTCGGATCATAGCTGACCGGACCGGGACGAAATTCAGACGCATATTTCGCAACAGCCGTGCGGATGTCACCATCCGCCTTCCCAACAAACCAAATGCCGGATTGGAAACCAACGGATTCCCCAGACCCCGTCAGATATTCCATACCGGCATCGCCTGTAATATTGTAAGAGACGATTTCACCATTATTACCGAACCAGCTTCTGATATTGTTGATGTCGTATTGGCTGTATTCAAGAGTAGCGGGCTTTGGCAAGTTCGTCGAAAATTCCGTTTTCGGCTCAGCCATTGTCAAGGTGATTAAAATTAGAATAACTCCCTTAAAACAGTATTTACAGGATTTCATTCTGACTCTAAATTATTCCTCTAAGATTCAACTTATATAATGAATTTTATTAATGCAACTAAAATGAGAATCCTTCGTTATAATAGGACTGTCCGGCTTATTGTGCTTTCAGTTTGGCTTTTTGGGAAAAACCAATTAATATTGCACGGTAGTCAGAGTTGTCAAAGGATTAGCTGAAAATGGGTAAAAAACTGGTTGTGCTGTTATGTCTGGGATGGATTTCGGCGAATACTCTAGCGAAGAATATTGAATTAATCGCTTATGATAAGCATACCGTTCTGGTCAGAACTGCCGCCGTTTATCACCGTCTGAGCGTCCAGCAGACCGCCAGTGGCAGCATCGTCGTGGATACGCTCTACTATTTTCAGCCGCCCCGCAGCAACGCCGACTACAGCGACTTCCTGGGCAATCATCAGGGTGCCGGTGATACCTGCATCAATCGGTTTACGCTGCTGGCGCCGGGGAAAATCACCAAACTGATGATGCAGAATATGTCAGGCGGAACAGCGAACTGGTTCCTCTGGGCGCCGGCGGTTAAGGACAACAGATACCAATTTCCCAACGAATCCGGAATGGTACAGTTATTAGCTCAACCGGCTGACTGGCCCTGCCTCAAACTGAACATGGCGCAGCAGACCATGGACAGTCTGCTCTGGAACACCTATGATTTGGCTGTTGAGAACAGTATTGTGGAACTGGATTCGTCGCAGCTGGATTTCTGGGTGGGCTACCGTCTGGATAATAATGGTGATCCCAAAATTTATCAGGACGGTGTCTATCATTATCAATGGTCGGAAGGCAGCTGCCGCAGCTTTACAACGATCAATAATAGCGGCGATTGGTTTGGTATTTTCCAGCCGGGGACGGATAACTGGGTTGCCCATATGATGCAGGTGGAGGTGGTTTACGAAAAAATTCCGCCGATTATATCCAAGCTGCCCGATCTGTGTGATACTTTCGCCGCAAGCCGTACCATCTGGGCGGAGGTGGTGGAAATCGAAGGCGATAACTTCGAGGTCAATCTGACCAGTAAAATCGGTCTGAACGGGCAACCTGAAATACAGGAGATGAATTTTGATACCCTGAACTATTTCTGGGCGAATCTGGAGTACAATCCTGGTGATACGGTCTATTATTATGTCCGGGCGGAGGATTCCACCGGCATGGCGCAATGTTCGCAGTGGAAATCCTTCGTTTGCGTGCCCCCGCCTCTCGAGACTCATATTTTACTGATTGATAATTCCGGTATACAAACCGGCGATCGGTATATTGACGCTCTGAACCGGCTGGGTCTTGATTTTTTTTACTGGAATTTAGACGAACATAAAGGCATTGACACAACGGTGATCTTTTATCCGGATTTTCTGACGCTGCTTGTCCTGGACGGTGACGATATGATCCTGCCGGTTACCGATATTGAGCATCAGGATATTTATAATATTGCCGGATTTTTAAACAGTGGTGGCAATCTCCTGCTAGTGGATATGGATTATTTCTATCGTTGGGATTTAATCGGTGAAGGAAATTTTGAAAGCGGGGATTTTGCCTACGATTTTCTGGGTATTGAGGACTATGAAAGTGATCCCGATGATGATTACAATCCAGACAACGGCGGCATCGCTGATACGCTGTTGCTGAGCGTTGCCAAAAATCCGGTTACGTCGGCGTTTTCTGTGGACTCGCTGGCATACGGTCCGCTCCGATATCAGATCGGCGATTCTGTGATTCTGAATTGGGCGGATTTTATCGAGCCTTCCAATGACGGAAGACAGGTGTTCAGAGGGAAAATTTCGAAAAGGGGGCTGGCGGTCTGTCTGGAAAGTAAGTATTACCGCACGGCAACCTTTTGTGTGCCGATTGAATTGGCGGAAAGTACCGCGGAATTTTACAGTTTGCTGGATAGCACACTGGCTTGGCTGAATGAGAACACGACACGGCTCGATACGACCTTTTCGGATATTGAACGACAGCAGCCGGTGGCACTGAACTCCTCATTCCATCTGCTGGGCAACTATCCAAATCCTTTTAATCCGGTGACGACCATTTCCTTTGAACTTATGGAAAGGGATAAAGTCACCGTACGGATTTTCAATTTGTTAGGGGAACAAGTGGCGGAGATACTGAATGCCGAATTGAAGCCGGGTATCTATTTCTATAATTGGACAGCAAAATCCGGAAATGGTCGCCTATTGCCGTCGGGTATCTATATTTACCGGCTGGAGGTGGGTTCGCAATCGGCAGCCGGAAAAATGATTTTGCTACGTTGACAGGCTGGTAGGCGGTTGATGGTTTATTCATTATTTAAAACTTTTCTCTGGGTTGCCGCCCTATCTTTGCTTCTGTATTCTGGGAGTCTTTATCCCCAGGAAATTCGGTTCGAAAGTGATGATCTGAGGTCAAACATTCTTCAGGTGGCTGATAATTATGCCCGCAATGGTGATTTTAAAGCGGCGATTTTGCAGTATTATGAATACCTGTACCGCTTTCCCGATGACAGCCTGCTGCCGCAAATTGCCCTGCGATTGGCGACGGTGTATCAGGAGACCGGGAATTTTACAGTTGCCGAAAGGCACCTAAAGGAGGCGATTGCCAAATATAGCCACACGAAGTACGATCTGGAAAATCGCCTGAGACTGGCGGTATTGTATTACGAAAATGGTAATTACGAAGCGGCGATTGAATACGCTCTGCCGCAGCCGGAGGAACCGTTTCGGCTGGTGGAATTATATTGTTGGATCCAATTAGATGAAACAGGGATCGCTGACACTCTGGCTGATCAGATTCGGCAGGGTAAATATTGCCCGGAAATTATCTCTGAATATTTCAATCTTCGGAATAGTGACGTGGCATTTGACTGGAAGAAAAAATGGGGTGCCTACACGATGTCGGCGCTTTTACCGGGTAGTGGTCGGATTCTGATCGGCGAATATAAAGATGGGATATTGACTGTCCTGGGATTCGGCGGATTAATCAAAGTAACGCTTTATACGCTTCAGAATCACCCGGCGTTTTACTATTATGCCGCGACCGGGACGTTGATCTACTACGGATTGAACATGTATTCCACCCATTTTGCTATTGAACGATACCGGGACCGGGTTATGCAGAGCAATCTGCGGCGATTGCTCCGGATTTATCCTCTCTCGGAGCAGCTGCGTCTGGCACTGCCCTATTAAAAATTTTTCAAAATATTTTTAAAAATCCCTTGCGCTGAATTGGAATTTATTTTAACTTCACCCTGCTAATTGAGAATTGAATCTATGAATAGTTCCCGACGGGGACCTGTTGATGGGTTTTTGTTATTTGACATGGAGAGCGTGCGAAAGACAGTGATAATGTAGGGTTTTTTTAAAAACCCCGAGCAATTCAATACTTTAATATAATACAACGGAGAGTTTGATCCTGGCTCAGGACGAACGCTGGCGGCGTGCTTAACACATGCAA
>DSAS01000167.1:0-30000 GCA_011046365.1 Fidelibacterota bacterium | reverse complement strand
AACCTGAAACCAGTTGCTTACAATCTGTCGGAGTCCCGATTAATCGGGATGACGGCGTGCCTTTTGCATAATGAGCCAGCGAGTTACTCGTGTGTTGCGAGGCTAATCCAGACGGAGGAGCCGTAGCGAAAGCAAGTCCGAATAGGGCGATTAGTAACATGCGGTAGACCCGAAGCCGAGTGATCTATCCATGGCCAGGATGAAGCCCCGATAATATCGGGGTGGAGGTCCGAACCCACCAGCGTTGAAAAGCTGGGGGATGAGCTGTGGATGGGGGTGAAAGGCCAATCAAACTCGGTGATAGCTGGTTCTCCCCGAAATAGCTTTAGGGCTAGCCTTGCATAATAGTATGACGGAGGTAGAGCACTGAATGGGCTAGGGGCCTTACCAGGTTACCAACCCCAACCAAACTCCGAATGCCGTCCATATGTTTTGCAGGAGTCAGGCCGTGTGGGATAAGCTTCACGGCCGAGAGGGAAACAACCCAGATCGATAGCTAAGGTCCCTAAATACAGGGTAAGTGATAAAGGATGTGAAATTACACAGACAGCTAGGATGTTGGCTTAGAAGCAGCCACTCATTTAAAGAGTGCGTAATAGCTCACTAGTCAAGTGGTTTCGCGCCAATAATTCTCGGGACTAATAACCCTGTTACCGAAGCTTCGGATTCTACCGTTATGCGGTAGAGTGGTAGGGGAGCGTTCCATTAACCGTTGAAGGTCAATCGCGAGGTTGGCTGGAGGACATGGAAATGAGTATGCTGGCATGAGTAGCGATAATGCCGATGAGAAATCGGCACACCGAAAGCCTAAGGGTTCCTGAGTAAAGTAAATCTTCTCAGGGTTAGTCGGACCCTAAGCCGAGGCCGAAAGGCGTAGGCGATGGAAAACAGGTTGAATATTCCTGTACCATCTGTATATTGTTTGATCTATGGGGTGACGCAGGAGTGAAAGGTCAGCCGGGTGTTGAACGTCCCGGTTTAAGCAGGTAGGAGGACTGGACAGGCAAATCCGTCCGGTCATTACTCCGAGACGCGAATAGGAGTCCCTAGGACATAAACTGACCCTAATCAAACTGACAAGAAAAGCCTCTTTGGTAGATATACGGATGTCCGTACCCGAAACCGACACAGGTAGGCGAGGAGAGTATCCTAAGGTGCTCGAGATAGCTCTGGTTAAGGAACTAGGCAAATTGGCCCCGTAACTTCGGAATATGGGGTGCCTCAAGTAGGTGAAATTTTTTCAAACGTAGCCGAACGAGGTCGCAGTGAAAAGGTCTGGGCGACTGTTTACTAAAAACACAGGTCTCTGCTAAGTCGTAAGACGATGTATAGGGACTGACACCTGCCCGGTGCTGGAAGGTTAAAGGGACGTGTTATCCCGATTTATCGGGAGAAGCTCTGAACTGAAGCCCCAGTAAACGGCGGCCGTAACTATAACGGTCCTAAGGTAGCGAAATTCCTTGTCGGGTAAGTTCCGACCCGCACGAATGGTGTAACGACTTGGACACTGTCTCAACCAGAGCCTCGGCGAAATTGTAATGCCGGTGAAGATGCCGGCTACCCGCAGCAGGACAGAAAGACCCCGGAACCTTTACTACAACTTGGCATTGGATTTTGATTTTATATGTGTAGGATAGGTGGGAGACTTTGAAGCCTCGACGCCAGTCGGGGTGGAGTCAACCTTGAAATACCACCCTTATAAAGTTAGGATTCTAACCCGTCTCCTTGAATCAGGAGAGGGGACATTGTCAGGCGGGTAGTTTGACTGGGGCGGTCGCCTCCAAAAATGTAACGGAGGCTCCCAAAGGTTCCCTCAGCACGATTGGTAACCGTGCGCAGAGTGTAAAGGCATAAGGGAGCTTAACTGCGAGACCTACAAGTCGAGCAGATGCGAAAGCAGGGCTTAGTGATCCGGCGGTAGCGAGTGGAAGTGCCGTCGCTCAAAGGATAAAAGGTACTCCGGGGATAACAGGCTGATCTCCCCCAAGAGTTCACATCGACGGGGAGGTTTGGCACCTCGATGTCGGCCCGTCACATCCTGGGGCTGGAGAAGGTCCCAAGGGTTGGGCTGTTCGCCCATTAAAGTGGCACGCGAGCTGGGTTTAGAACGTCGTGAGACAGTTCGGTCCTTATCCGCTGTGGGCGCAGGAGATTTGAAAGGGGCTACTCTTAGTACGAGAGGACCAGAGTGGACAAACCTCTAGTGTACCAGTTGTGCCGTCAGGTGCAGTGCTGGGTAGCTACGTTTGGTCTGGATAAACGCTGAAGGCATATAAGCGTGAAACCGTCCTTAAGACAAAATCTCCCTCCCGATTTATCGGGACTTAAGGTTCCTTGTAGATTACGAGGTTGATAGGTCATAGGTGTACGCTCCGTAAGGAGTTTAGCCGAGTGATACTAATAAACCGTGAGTCTTGACCAAAACTCTTTATGAGTTGGATTCCTGTCTATTTCGAGTTCCATTTTTCCCAATGCAATCTTTTTCCGGTGGCAATAGCAGAGGGGCCACACCCGATCCCATCTCGAACTCGGTAGTTAAGCCCTCTTGCGCCAATGATACTGCTCGGGTGACTGAGTGGAAAAGTAGGACGCTGCCGGGAAATCTTTTATCCCGCTTCGGCGGGATTTTTTTTATTGTATCTTGATGGCTCCTTATTTACATTTGTTTTATGCATAATTCAAAAATAAAAACGCATATTTATGTTCTATCTCACATCAATATTTTCTACAACCCTTTAACTTAGAGTTGTAGAAGAAGGAGTGTTTATGAAACGGAAGATTTTTAAATTAGGTGTTGTCGCCACCCTTGTCTTCTCCTCTGCCTTTGCGCAATTGACCCTGCGCACCAATTATTTTAATAATGTTGAAGTCTTTTACATCGCCGACTTTGATTTCAACAATGGTATGAACAATCCCGATATTTTCGAGTACTCCCTGGAATATATTGCGCCGGATGGTGACGGCACTCCCGGCAGCGGTACACCCGCCCGGATTGTGATTGAATTCGAGATGATCGCCAATGTCCCCAGTCTCGGATTGAATAATCGGCGGATTATTTATATTAAAACGGAACCCTTTGACTTTAACGGCACCGTCTCGATCTCAACCCGCGATCTCGATCTGAATATGGATAATATCTATTATGACGATGGACGCGCGGTAACCGGGATTGAAAAAGACGAATTTGAATTTATTCCCGATGAAGAATTTGCCCAACTGCAAACCGCTATTCTTTCAGGATTGAAACTACCCGCCGGCGATTACATTTTCGATTTTAAAGTCTCCGAAGTGGGCGGTCAGCCGCTCTCCGAGCGAGAGGTAATATCGGTCGGCAATCCGACGGATCTGGAGCTGGTTGCACCGGGTGGGCAGCTGGACGACGAAATCGAAATCTACTCCCTGTATCCTCTTTTTCAATGGGAATCAACGGATTTTATGTGGACGAGACTGCACTGTACCGAGTGTGGCTACTTCATCCGGGTGGCGGAGTATGATCCCTCTATCCATAGCTCGATTGATGAAGCCCTCTCCGACAGGGCGAATCTTCCCTATCCCGACAACGGCGTTTTTTTTGAGGTACCCTCAGTAGAGGTGCCCGGCAGTGGTGGTAAATTGCTGTCCGGACAAACAACCTTTCAGTACCCGTTCACCGGTGCTAAACCCCTCGAAGAGGGACAGACCTACGTCTGGCAGATCCAGAAAGTCTATCCGACAACTTCCGGCTCGGAAATGATTGAAAGCGATATTTTTGTATTTACCCTCCCGGAGATGAGCGGTAGCACCACCGCCGGCGGTACCAGTACCAGCGGTACAAATATCTACCTTCAGATACTGGAACAACTTCTGGATGCCGACACCTATAATGTCCTGTTCAGCGGTGAATTAAATGGATTTTTACCCACGGGCGTGGTAACCCTTAATGATACCCAGCAACTGACCCAGGACCAGTTGACAGCCCTGGCAGGTCAGGTTTTGGCGGGTCAGATTACGATTAAGTCAATCAGTGTGGAATAATGGAGTATGAATACATCATGAAGAAAATTTATTACATATCATTGATCATTTTGCTCTTGGTTTTCGTAACCCAGGGATGGGCTGCCGATAAAATTGCATTAGCCTTAAAAGCCCGCGGCGATACCGGTTTAAAGCGCGCTGATGAAGAGAATTATAAGGTGGGAATCAAACCGGGCACGTCGTTGTTTGATCAGGATCATATCAGAACCGGCGAGGACGGTTATGCGGTCCTGGTTTTCCTGGATGATAAAAGTCAGATAAAAATTCGGGAAAACTCGGAAATGACGGTTTCCGGAACCCGTACCACCGAATCAATTTCCAAACAGATTGCCATGCAGGTAGGTACACTCAAGGCAGAGGTAAGTCCGCAACGCAAGGGCGAATTTATTATTGCCACACCGACATCGGTGGCGTCTGTCAAAGGCACGGTTTTTTGGGTAATGTCCGATCCGGTGATGGGTGATGTTTTTTATGGGATGTCCGGTTCTATCGAGGTGACCAACAATGAAAGTGGTGCGGTTGTCACCATTGGAGCCAATGAAACAGGTACATCCACACCTGATGGGCAATTAACGGTAGAGACCACTCAGCAGGGTGCGGCTCCGGAGGATGAGGATGATGACGGCACATCCAATATTTTACGAATCCAGCTACAGAATCCACAGGGTGATATAAAAGAACTGAAAATCGAATATTAATAATATTTTTCGGCTAATTATTTTTTGAGGATATACATGGGTAGGATTGGGGTTAGAGTAGCATTTTGTATTCTTGTAATTACCGGTCTTATTTTCGGAAAAACTAAGGTCTTGCATTCTCCGCCACGCGACCTTCAAGCCGGTATGCCGATTACAATTGAGGCATTAATTGATGGCAGTGTCGTTGAAGCCGAACGGCTGCGTCTCTTTTTCCGGGTTGCCGGTCAGGATACTTACGTTGAAGAGAATATGAATGAGTATATGGGCGTATACACCGGTACCATTCCGGCTAATTTTGTTACACCTGAAGGGGTGGAATATTTGATCATCGCCGAAATGGCAGACGGAACCATGGCAGCCTTTCCCGAAGTTGACCCCTATAATGTGCCGATGTTCCTGGCTGTCAGAAAAGCGGCTGAGAATGGTGGCAAAGCAACCCTCACCGGTTCGTCGGATATACAGGAGGGCGTTCGCAGCGATATAATTGTTTTGAGTCCCGAAGAAGGGCAGGTTATCGCCGCGGAAGAGGTGGTCATAGCCTTTTCACTTTTTAATGTAATGGATGTTGACCGAAGTTCGATTTTACTGACTCTGGACGGTGTGTCAATCATGAAACAGACCGAAGTCAGTGAAGACCTGATTCTCTGTCGTCCACGAAACCTGAAACCGGGATTGCACACAGTCAAGTTGAATATGAAAAATCAATTCGGTGACCCCTTTTCTACGGTGGTTATTAATTTTACAGTTGTGAAAACAGTGGAAGAGGCTAAGCGGGTCTTTCAATATACCGGTCGGGTGATTGCCGAGGCAAATTCCGAGCAGGTCCGCGGTGTCCGGCAGAATATCAACTATGTTCGGGCAAATGCATCAGGGTCCTACGACTGGTTGAGTGTCAACGCAAAAGCCTTTATCACCTCCCAGGAGGACCCCACTAAACAGCCCAGAAATCGTCTGACAGTGGGATTGAATACCTCGATATTTGATCTGAATCTGGGGGATGTGACACCGCGGTTTTCCGAATTACTCCTTAATGGAAAACGGGTCCGCGGCGTCGAAGCCAACTTTAAATTAAAATACTTCAATACGCATGTCATTTATGGTCAAACCGAAAGGGCGATTGAGGGAACGATCAGCAGCCCGGATACGATTGGGATTGATTCTTTAAGATATTCCCGGACCGGCTATACCTATGATCGCAATTTGCTGGCGGTAAGACCCTATTTTGGTTCAGGTAAGAATTTTCAACTGGGATTTTCTCTCTTGAAAGCCCGTGACGACACCCTGTCGGTTAAAAAAGAGATGAACGGGGTTACCGAAGGGGGCAACCGGGTTATTTCCATGAGCGGCGCCAACAAACCGCAGGATAATATCGTTGTTGGTACCGATCTTCTGGTTGCCTTTGACCGGAAGCGATTCGTCTGGCAAACCGACGCTGCCTTTTCTTATCTGAACCGGAATATCACCGGCGGCGCCCTGACGCTTGAGAAGCTGGATACCTTTTTACCGGGAGACACCCTGAACAATGACACCATTTCTCTGGGTGATATGCATATTCCTCTGGAAGGTTTTCCCGACCCTGGCGACTTTGCAAATATTTTTATCATCAACCAGAACATCAGTCCCCTGATGCCGATCGTACCCGATTCGAGTGGTCAGATTGGGATGAAAGAATTTCTGAATATGCCCTCAACGGCGTTTAAAACTGCCCTAAAGCTGAACTATTTCAATAACTTCTTCGTCGTCAGATATCAGCGGGTCGGACCGGAGTTCAACTCTCTGGGAAATCCCTACATGCGCACCGATGTCCAGGGTTTTTATATTTCCGATAAAATCAAGCTGTTCAATAATCGCCTTTTTGTGACTATTTCCTATGATCAAAAGCGGGATAATTTACTGAAGAGTAAAAAGGCAACCACAACGACGACCAACTTCACAGCCAGCGCCGCTCTTTACCCCGGCGAGGGATTACCCAATATCAATATCACCACCCAGAGCTACGGGCGTGAGAATGATCTCGGTATTCTGGATGTGAGCTATGATACAACCTATACGCCTACGCAGCCGGAAGTAATTGACACGGTTAAAATCAAGGACCCCCGGGAGTCCAACGTCACTACCAAGCAGGATTTTCGGATTTCTCATATAGTAATGCTCGGTCAAATCAAAAATTCGCTTAATATTTCCTATGCCAATTCCGAACGGAATGACCGGATTAAAGACCGGTTGTTAGGCTATCAATTCAATAAAACCAGCGTATCATCCTTTTCTTTTGGAATTAATACGACTTTCACCTTTCCTTTAAAGACCAATCTCAGAATTTCATCCAACAGGTCTGAAAGCGCCTCGCAGGCAGAGCCGTATCAACTCCTTACGACACTTATTCGCGCTCAGTATGAATTATTTGACAGTAAACTGATTCCGGAAGCCGGCTTCACCATGACAAATGCTTCGGGATTGGTTGATTTTACCAAGTATGATCTTTTTACCGGCGGAATGTACCGTCTTGGCGAACGTCATCAGTTTCGCTGGCGGCTCCGTTATGTCCGGATTGATGACAGATTATCCGCTGAGATATTCAATGATACCAGTTTCATGGGCAATTACACCTTTCTTTTTTAAGCCAATTACTGATTAGATGAAAAAGGATACCGTCAAAAAATTAGCATGGGGTGTTCTGATTACCCTGCTGTTTTCCCTATTGGTATCGGTTCTGTTGATTTTCGGCTTTTTTCGCGATATGGAGTTAAAGTCTCTGGATTTTCGCTTTCGCTGGCGAGGACCTCAGGATGTTTCTCACTCGGATTTGATTATCGTTGCGATTGACCAGCAGACCTTTACCGCCTGCCAGGATCGCTATCCCTATCCCCGTGAATATTACGCCACCCTGGTTGACAATTTAAATGAAGTCGGTATTCGGCGGATAATGTTCGATATCCAGTTCACCGAACCGGACATGAAAAATCCGCAGGGAGATTCCATTTTAGCGGATGCGATTCGGCGCAACGGTAATATCATTCTGGCGGGTAAAATTGACCGGGTGCAAGCCGGCGGCGAAGTTTACGCCTATCCCAATGAACCGTTACCAGTTTTGATGGAAACCGGCAGCGAATGGGGCGTTGTGGGAGAAATCCAGGACCACGATGGTTTTATGCGGCGTTATTCGATTTTTGAAGCCTATCAAAACCGGTATATTTATTCACTGGGCACCAGAGTTCTGTTTGCCGAGAATGGTATCGTCGGCTCCCCGGAGTTTGAATTCACCGATGACGGCTATTTTGTCTTTCCCGATGTCAATGGCGACAAATCAGTACGCATCAAAGCGCACCGGGGAAGTCAGGGATATGAACAGACCATTTTAATCAATTATTATGGACCAGCCGGGACATTTCCAACCTACTCACTTTCAGCTGTTCTCGATGATGCTGATTTTGATTTGAAAGATGAAGAAGACACCGACTACATGGAATTATTCAAAAAGAATTCCATCTACCCTTTCGAAATGCGTATCGCCATGCTGACTGATTCCGTACTGCAGGAAGAGGCTTTTCTGGCGCTGGCGATGGAAGATACGGCGGCGGTTGAGAAAATTTTGGATCATGCCAACCCGTTCCTGGACAAAATTGCCTTTATCGGTGTCTCCATTGAAGAGTTGCACGATAATAAATACACACCCTATTACAATTACGCCGGTGTGCGGATGCTCATGCCGGGAGTTGAAACCCATGCGCATGCCACGCAGACGATGCTCGATCAAAATTTCATATCAGCGATTCCTTTTTATCAGAACATTCTGATCGTATTTATCATGGGAATTATTACGGCGTTGGTGGTCAGCATTGTCCGACCGGTGCTGGGTGGAGTTTTTTCGCTGCTGCTGATTGCCTGCTTTGTGTTTACTTCCATCTGGCTGTTTATTGAGCAAAATATCTGGATTCAGATGATTCCGGCGCTCTCAATCGTCCTGTTGAGCTATATCAGTAATGTGGTCTACCAGTTTTTATCTGAACAGAAGGAGAAGAAGAAAATCCGCGGCATGTTTCAGACGTACATGAGCCCGAAAGTGCTGAAATACCTCGAAGATCACCCCGATGCTTTCAGTCTGTCCGGGGAAAAGCGGGATGCCACCATGTTTTTCTCCGACGTTGCGGGGTTCACCACCATTTCCGAAAGCCTGTCGGCAGAGGAGTTATCCGTGGTTCTCAATAAATACCTGTCGCCCATGACCGACATCTGCATGCGTTATGACGGATATGTGGATAAGTACGAAGGCGATGCCATCATGTGCGATTTTGGTGTGCCCATGGAGGATCCTGATCACGCCTGGAAAGCCTGCTGGGCGGCATTGGATCAGCAGGCGACTCTCGTAGAACTGCGCAAGGAGATTAAAAAGGACCATGGCGTTGATATCTATGTCCGTATGGGCATTAATTCGGGATTCGTCAGTGCCGGAAACATGGGCAGCGCCCAACGATTCCAATATACCGTCATGGGCGATGCGGTCAACCAGGCTAGCCGCTTTGAGGGGGCTAATAAACAGTATGGCACCTATATCATGATTGGTGAGGAGACTCTGCGTCAGGCGGCTGATAGAATTGAGGTCAGAATTCTGGATAAACTGGTGGTCAAGGGAAAATTAATCCCGATTACCGTCTATGAACTAATGGCGAAAAAGGGTGAATTAAGCGACGAACAGGCGTTGATCCGGGCGCATTTCACGAAGGGGATTGAACTCTATTGGAAACGTCAGTGGGACGCCGCCATCGGGCAGTTTCAGCAGGCGATTGCCGTAACTGGTGACGATCCGCCCTCCAAGGTATTCATCGGGCGCTGTGAGATTTATAAGGAGAATCCGCCCGGCGACAACTGGCAGGGTGAGTTTGTCATGACGACCAAATAGCTGCAAAATACACGGAACAATACAGGCAGACGTTCGAATAAGAGATGTCTGTCGGCGCTGTTTTTAAAATTTGTGTTGGTTGACACCCTGATAAACGTATATTATACCTGATTATTAATTGAATTACCTGGAAGTCAAAGATGGGCAGTAAAAAGGGTAAAATAATGTGGGTTGACGATGAGATTGAATTGCTCAAAGCCCACATTCTGTTTTTAAAGAGCCGCGGTTTCGACGTGGAACCGGTTTCCAACGGCAATGATGCAGTGAATCTGGTAAACGAGCAAAATTTCGACCTCGTCCTGCTGGATGAGATGATGGCTGGCAAGGATGGGCTGACGACACTCGCGGAAATCAAGGATATCAAGCCGAGACTGCCGGTTATCATGATTACAAAAAATGAAGAGGAGAGCCTGATGGAGAAAGCCATTGGGCGCAAAATCACCGATTACCTGACGAAACCGGTTAACCCCAGTCAGGTACTGATGGCTTGTAAAAAAGTTCTGGAACAGAACCGGATTTCATCGGAACATGTCTCGCGGAACTACATGGCAGAATTTCACGCCATTTCGCGACGTCTATATGAGGAATTGAGCGCCGCAGAGTGGATTGATATCTACAAAAAACTGGCTCGCTGGGATATCGAATTTGATGATCATCCCGATCTGGGTTTAAAGGAAACCCTGGAAGACCAGGTGCGTGACTGCAATATTGCATACGGGAAATTTATCGAGAAGCACTATGCGGACTGGGTCAACGATGACCCCCATTTCAGACCGACGCTCTCGCCGGATATCGTTCGGAAGTTTATCTTTCCGAAAATCCGATCCGGCAACAAAATGCTGTTTATTGTTATTGACTGTATGCGCCTGGATCAGTGGCTGACCTTTGAGCCGCTCCTGTATGAATTTTACAATGTCTCCACCGATTACTACTTTTCCATTCTGCCGTCCTCGACGCCCTATGCCCGGAATGCAATTTTCAGTGGGATGTTTCCGTCAGAGATCAACCAGAAATATCCCGATATCTGGAATCGCGAAGGGGACGATGAGGGCTCTATGAATCACCATGAAAGCGAAATGATTCAGGCGTTGGTACACGCGGAATTACCCGAACTAACCCGCTCGCTGAAATATATTAAAGTGCTTGACTCTGAAGCTGGCTGGTCGGTTGACCGCAAATTATCCACCTATCTCGAAAACCCCTTTATTTCACTGGTAGTTAATTTTGTGGATGTGCTGGCTCACCGACGTTCCGATTCGGAAGTGCTGAAGGAGATTTTACCCAACGAAGCCAGCTACCGTTCAATCGTGCGAACCTGGTTTAAACATTCCTGGATATACAACCTGTTGAAAAAATTTGCCGAGTATAATTTTACAGTGGTCATCACCAGCGACCATGGCAGCATCCGGGTCCAAAACGATGTTAAAGTAATCGGTGATAAAGACACCTCCACGAATATCCGCTTTAAATACGGTAAGAATTTAAACAGTCACCAAAAGTATGCCTTGATCATCAAAGAACCGGAAAAATATAAACTGCCGGCTCTGGGAATTAATACCAATTATCTGATTGCCAAGGAGAACTTTTATTTCGTATATCCGACGAATTATCATAAATTTCAGTCCCATTACCGAGATACCTTTCAGCACGGGGGAATTTCGATGGAAGAGACGATTTTACCGATTGTGACCTTAACACCGAAATAGATTCATGATAGAAATACAGAGTTTTTCGGCTGCAGAGACAGAGCGTCTGGGCGAAGAGATTGCCGCTTATTTAAAATCGGGCACAGTGATTGCCTTTACAGGTGATCTGGCAACCGGTAAAACGACGATGATCAGGGGTATCTGCCAGGGGCTGGGAGTCGGGCAGCCGATTGAAAGCCCCACCTATACACTCATTAATGAATACTGCGGCAGGCTCCCTGTTTATCATCTGGATTGCTATCGTGAAAACCGGCTGGCGGAATGGCTTGAGCTGGGCATCAATGACTATTTTTATAGTCACGGTGTCACCCTGGTGGAATGGGCGGACAATATTGCTCCGTTGATTCCTGACACGGCACTCCGCATTAGGCTGGAACATGTTTTAAACCCAATGGACAGCCGCTTAATCCTGATTGAGGGCGCGGCACCAATTGAAAAGCAGTTAGCGACCGTTGTTCGATGAATATTTTAGGGATTGATACCTCCACTAATAATTGCAGTGTCGGAGTTGTTGCCGATGGGAAGATCATCGCCCGGAAAGCGGAGCTCGGGCGCTCGATAGCGTCGGAACGATTAATAGATTTGATTAAAGAGATGCTGCAGACTGCAGTTTCCATGGAGGCAATTGATGCCATTGCCGTCAGTATCGGTCCGGGCTCCTATACCGGTTTGAGGATTGGATTGAGTACGGCAAAAGGGTTAGCCTATCCCGAAAAATTACCGCTGCTGCCGGTTCCGACGATCGCGGTTCTGGAGCATATCGCCCACCGGACTCTGGATTCCGACCTGGTTGTGCTGATCAAATCCCACCGAGACCTGGCTTATCATACTCTGTGTCAAAAGGAAAAATCCCCCGATATTGATTCCTTTGTTGTTGGATATGATACCTTTGCCGCTATACATCGTCAATACGGAGACCGTTATCCCTATATCAGTCCGTCAGAAATTCGGTCTGATTTTATCACGATTGAGCAGACCCTCTATCCCGAAGGGGATATTGTGGCTCTGCTGGCGTACCATAATTATCAACGCCTGATTTCCCGAAGCAGTCCGGAGCTCGAACCGCTTTACCTGAGTGAATTTGAGGTTAAGAAATGGAAGGACAGGAGCGCATCGGGATAAGGCGTGCTGACGCGAAAGACATCCGCCGCGTGGTGGAGATTGAGAATTTATCCTTCAATACGCCCTGGACTCCCGGTTTTTTTAAACATGAACTGTCTAATCCGGTCAGTTATTTTTATATTTTGGAAATTCAGGATAAATTAGCAGGTTATGTCATATTTTGGATTTTTAAAAGTGAAGCCCATGTTGCCAACATTGCCATCCATCCTGAATATCGCCGAAAAAGCTATGGGGGGCAGTTATTGAACTGGGTATTTCAATTTTGCCGGAAAAGGGGTGTTGAGACGATTTCGCTGGAAGTTAACGAAATGAACAGTGCGGCGTTGCAGCTCTATACCAAAACCGGATTCAAACAGGTCGGTAAACGGGTAAAATACTATGAACATCGGTACGACGCCCTGATATTGACCAAAACATTGTTGTGAGGTCACGATGGTTGACTGGTTCCGACGTACGAAAAAGGGTTTATTAAGCACTGCCAAAAAGGTCATTCCCGACGGACTCTGGATCAAATGTCCGAAATGTTCGGAATACCTGTATAAACGCGAACTGGAACGAAATTGCTGGATCTGCGGTCAGTGTAATTATCATTTTCGGATCAGCAGCAGTGAATATTTCAAGATTTTACTCGACGACGGTTATGAGGAATTCAGCGAAAAACTCAAATCCAATGATCCCCTGAAATTCAAGGATTCCAAACGCTATACTGATCGCCTGAAAGAGGCTCATGCCAAAACCGGTCTGTATGACGCCGTCGTCACGGTTGAAGGCGCTATTGCCCGGCATCGGGTCATCCTGGGTGTGATGGATTTCAATTTTATCGGCGGCAGTATGGGATCGGTGGTCGGTGAAAAAATTGCCCGGGCGATAGACCGGGCGCGGGAAAAACGGTTGCCGCTGATTATTGTCTCCAGCTCCGGTGGGGCGCGCATGCAGGAAGGCGTATTATCCCTGATGCAGATGGCAAAGACCAGTGCCAAGCTGACCCAATTTCACGAATCGGGTGGTTTCTTTATCTCAATTCTGACAGACCCGACGACCGGTGGTACGACCGCCAGTTTTGCAATGCTGGGTGATGTAATTATCGCCGAGCCCGGCGCCCTCATCGGCTTTGCTGGCGAGCGGGTCATTAAACAGACTATCGGGAAGGACCTGCCCGAAGGTTTTCAACGAGCCGAGTTTCTGCTGGAAAAGGGATTTGTGGATATGATCTCCGATCGTTCAAAAATCAAGAATACCGTCATCAGACTGCTGGACTTTTTTAATGACAAAAACTAAACCGTATATTCTGGTCACCAACGATGACGGCATAGCGGCACCGGGAATTCATGCCCTGGTATTGGAACTGCAAAAAATTGCCAGGGTCGTCGTCGTGGCACCGGACAGTGAAAAGAGCGCTGTCGGGCATGCGATTACCCTTTCGGACCCCATCCGGGTCAGTACTTTTAAAAAATCCGATTACTGGGAAGGATTCGCCGTCTCGGGAACCCCTTCTGACAGCGTCAAGATCGCCGTTAGTGCACTGCTGGAGCGCCGCCCGGATATGGTAATCAGTGGAATTAACCTCGGTTCAAATGCCGGGATCAATGTTATCTATTCCGGTACGGTTTCCGCCGCTACCGAAGGGACAATTTTGGGAATTCCGTCAATCGCGGTATCGTTAACCACTTATACGGAGCCGGATTTTGGACCGGCTGCCCGGTTTGCGGTTAAGATGGTAGATTTTGTTTTGACGAACGGTCTGCCCGAACGGACGCTGCTGAACATCAATGTACCCGACCTGCCCGAATCGGAAATCGCCGGCGTCAAAATTACCCGACAGGGAATGGCGAATTTTGCCGAAACCTTCGATAAACGTATTGATCCCCGCAACCGGGTCTATTACTGGATGGACGGCAAAAAGGAGGAACTGGACGACGGCGATGACGTTGATGATGAAGCCATTAAACGGGGATATATCTCCATTACCCCGGTGAAATACGATTTGACAAATTATGAGTACCTGGATACGCTGAGAGATAAATTAGCGGAGAATTTAAATTGGAAAAAATGAATACAGGTCGGGTTTGGATCGTGGATTTCGGCTCACAGTATACCCAATTGATCGCCCGGCGAATCCGCGAGATGTCGGTCTATTCGGAAATCGTGTTGCCCGGTGAGGTGAATCCGGATACCCTGGCGGCGAACCGGGTCACGGCTCTGATATTGTCGGGCGGTCCCTCAAGCGTATACGAGGCTGAAGCCCCGGACATTGATCGCGAAATATTCAAACAGGGGATTCCGATTCTGGGAATCTGTTACGGTCTGCAATTAATGTCCAAACATTTCGGCGCCCGGGTGCATACCGATAATCGCCGGGAATACGGACGCAGCCAGATTTATTTCCGGCAAAAATCGCCTCTATTTGAAAAGGTGGCTGAGGGGACAACGGTCTGGATGAGCCACGGCGACCATGTGGACAGCATTCCGGAAGGTTTTGATGTGATCGCATTGTCCGAAAACAATGCCCCCGCCGCTCTCGAACACCAGGAGCAACCACTATTTGGATTGCAGTTTCATCCCGAGGTAAAACATACGACCGAGGGCGAGCATATTCTGGCAAATTTCATCTTCAAGATCGCCCGCATCAAACCCGACTGGACGGCGGGACACTTTATCGAGCAGACCACGGAACAAATCCGCCACCAGGTGGGTGACGGCAAAGTGCTGATGGCGCTCAGCGGCGGAGTGGATTCTTCTGTGATGGGAATGTTGATTTTTCGGGCAATCGGCAATCAGTGTGTGCCGGTATTTATCAATAATGGCGTCCAGCGCAAGAATGAGCCCTTTGAAGTGATCCGCAAATTAAAAAAAATGGGACTGCCGGTTCGTAAATATAATTATTCCAGTCAATTTTTAAGGGCGTTGAAAGGAGTAAAAGCTCCGGAGCGTAAACGGAAAATAATCGGGCATCAATTCATCCGGGCTTTCGAAAGAATTGCCGCTCAGTATCCCGATCTCAGCTATCTGGCGCAGGGTACGCTTTATCCCGATGTTATTGAAAGCCGTTCGGTCAACGGACCGTCGCAGGTGATTAAAAGTCACCATAATGTGGGTGGTTTACCCAAGCGAATGAACCTGGTTCTGATCGAACCCTTCAGTTACCTTTTCAAGGATGAGGTGCGCAAAATCGGGCGTGAACTGGGGCTGCCGGAAGAGATATTGAACCGACACCCCTTTCCGGGACCGGGTCTGGCAGTCCGGATTATCGGCGAGGTGACGGCTTACCGGCTGGCGATTCTCCGGAAAGCCGATGATATATTTATTAATGAATTACTGAAATCCGACGAATACAACCGGGTCTGGCAGGCGTTTGCGGTGCTCGTTCCCGTAAAAACCGTCGGCGTGATGGGTGACCAACGTACCTATGAAAACGTCATTGCCCTGCGCGCCGTAAACAGCAGCGACGGGATGACTGCCGACTGGTCACCACTGCCCCATCCGGTCCTGACCAGAGTTGCCAACCGGATCGTCAATGAAGTCCGGGGCGTCAACCGGGTGGTATACGATATTACTTCAAAACCGCCCGGCACGATTGAATGGGAATGATAAACAGAAATTCTATTTTTTATGCACAGGCTTAAGATATTCACATTATATCTCGGACTCATTATCGCCGTGAATGTGGCGGTGGCTCAGTTTGTTGATATGACCCCCGACAGCAACCTTTCTGAGCCGGTGGATTCACTCAAAATTCTGTTTCAGGAAGGGGTCCGCTATTACAACCAGGAGCGTTACTGGGATGCCTTGAATATTTTCGAGCAGGTGAACAGCGTTCCCGATTCGATTAACCATCTCCGGAGTGCCTCTGGTCTGATGTTGTTGAAATCTTTTCTGCGCCTCGGTGATTTGGATCGGGCAATCCAGCTGGGACGGGAATTTGTGCTGGTCAACAAAGATTCCAAATATCTGGACGACGCTGAATATACCCTGGCAGAAGCCTATCTGTTAAAAGGGCAATACAACGAGTCAATTTATTATTATCTGAATGTAATGGAGAAGACCGACGAGGAGCGGCTGCGCTACCTGAGTAAACAGACTCTGGAAACCGTGGTGGACCTGTTCATCAGTACCGAACAACTGGTGTCCATTATTGAAAACACCCATGCCGATTTTCATAAAATATTTCTAACCCTGAAGCTGGCGGAAAAATATCACATGGATGGTAACACCCGCCAGGCGGAAAAGGAGTTGCGGGGCATCCGTGGAATGGTCCGGAGCTCCTATTTTACCAATGAATATGTCAAAACCAGCGAGCGCCTGCGCAACCGTGCCCAGGAAAAAATCTATATCGGCGTCATCCTGCCCCTCAGCGGACCTATGGCGTCGCTGGGCAAGAATATTTTAAACGGTGTGCGCTATGCGCTCCACCAGTTCCGCACCTACAATGACAAGGACATTACCGTCATTGCCATGGATAACCGCGGCGAGGTGGTAGAGAGTATCAAAAAGGTTGAATACCTCTGTAACAACCCGAAAGTAAAGGCGCTTTTCGGTCCCGTCAGTACGGAAAATACAATTGCCGTCGCGGCAGTCGCCAATCAGCGTAAAGTGCCTCAGATTACACCCACTGCCACCAGCAGCGAAATCAACTCACTGGGTCCATATATCTTTCAGGCGAATGTGGATTTTGAAAATCTGGGTCGCTTTCTGGGTATTTATGCCGATGAAATCGCCGGTGTCAGGACGGTCGCTTCGCTCGCTCCTGCCGATGAATTCGGCAAAGAGATTACCGACGCCTTTTGCCGGACAATTGATGAACGCGGAGGCTATGTGGTGTCGCAGCAATGGTATCAGGGCAAACCCGAGGAACTGAAATATCAGTTTTCCAACATTCGCGTCGCGGGTCTCGATATCGTTCATCGTCTGCTTGAAGAGAAAATCGAAGCCAGCCGGCAGAAATTATTGCGCTATACAAACTCCGACAGTCTCTGGTTAAGCGACAGTATTTATGTGGATATTTACGGCGATCAGTACCGGATTTTCACCACCGATTCGGTCTACGTAACCAATCTGCAACAGGCGCTGATTTTGACCGGGATCATGGATTCATCGGAATTTTTAATTCCTGAAGAAGATTCGCTTGAATATCGCATCACCTCGATTGACGGGCTGTTGATTCCGGCTTACGCCAGCGAACTGGAGATGCTGATTCCCCAGATTGAATATTATAACCTGAATGCCCAAATCTTTGGAAGTGCCAACTGGAACGATCCGGAATTGCTCAAAAAACATCCCGTGATTACTCGCCAGCTGACCTTTATCTCCGATTATTACTATGATAAAAATTCCGGCTTTTATAAAGCCTTTGAACGAACCTACAGCCGCCTGACCGGCAATTTACCGGGGCGCTTTGATCTCTATGGTTACGACACCATGCGGGCGCTGCTCTCGGTCTTTGACGGTGACGATGTGTCCCGGGATAACATTCGTAAAAAACTGGCTCAAATGTCAACCTATCACGGTATCTGCCGGAATATCTCCTTTCGGGGCAATCGCCCGCGCGTCAACTCCTGCGCCTATATTTTAAAGATGCAAGATGGGGAGATCAAACCGGTTGCGGTTATTGAAAATGGTGATCTAACAACCTATACGCCCCAAAGATAGGCATGTTTAAGGCGGTTCAAATTGACAATCTGCTCATTTTACGATCCTCCCTGATTGAATCATTTGGTGGACTTCGGCACGCTTTCAGCACCCGGATTGGTGGCGTCAGTCCGGCGCCCTGGGACAGCCTGAACCTGGGACTGGATACCGGCGATTCCAGGGATAATGTCGCGAAAAACCGGGCACTGTTTACAGCAATTTTAAACGCTACTCCCGCTCAACTGGCTTGTGGTCAACAGGTGCATGGCAATACAATTGCCCTGGTTGAATACCCCGGTTTGTACCCCGCATGCGACGGTTTGATTACCAGGGAAAAAAATATTGTTCTGGCAATCAAAACCGCCGACTGTGTTCCCCTGCTGCTTTTCGATCCAATGCAAAAAATCATTGCGATAATTCACTGCGGCTGGCGCAGCGTCAGGGGGAATATCATTTCCAATGCCGCGGAAATGCTGACCAACGTTCATTCGACAAAAATATCATCTGTCTACTGCGCAATTGGACCGTCAATTCGATCCTGTTGCTACGAGATTCACGCGGATGTCGCCGGTCAATTTTCCAAAGAATTTATCATTCGCAGAGATGGACGCCTATTTCTGGACCTGATCGAGGTGATCAAATCCCAGTTGCTGGCAGCCGGTGTGCCGGAGCAGAATATTGATCTGAGTGAGCACTGTACCTTTTGTGAAAAGGAGCTGTTTTTCAGCTATCGTCGGGATGGTCGGCGGAGTGGGCGTATGATGCTGGCGGCGATGATAGAGTAAATCATTCAGGAGGCATAGATGAATTTAAAGGAAAAACTCCAACGAGATATGGTCGCGGCGATGAAAGCCAAAGACGAAAAGCGCACCGGCGTGATTCGCCTTTTGCGGGGCATGATCCGGAAATTGGAAATTGATCAAAAAAAGGAGCTGGAGGATCAGGATATAATCGGTGTACTGAACCATGCTGCTAAACAGCGCCGCGAGGCAATCAAAGCCTATACCGACGGTGGTCGTGACGATCTCGTCCGGCAGGAGAAGGCGGAACTGGCGATTATTTTGGAATATCTGCCGGAGCCTCTCGATGCCGCTGCGTTGGAAAAAATCGTTGATACCGTGATCGCCGAAACAGGCGCCATGTCGTTAAAAGATCTGGGCAAGGTAATGCCGGAAATTATGCAGCAGGTTAAAGGGCGTGCCGACGGTGCGCAGGTCCAGACGCTGGTTCGGGCAAAATTATCCTGAAAGGGCTGAATGTACACGCTATACGATCTGGTGGCAATTATTCTGATTGGTTTACTCGGTCTGATCGGCTTGCGCCGGGGTCTGATCGAGGAAGCGTTGAAATTGATCGGGATGATTCTGGCTTCGATCCTGGCGGTACGGTTTTATGGTCTGGGAGTGCTGCTCATCCAAGATATCTTCAACCTTTCGGAAGGTGTCCTGACGGTGACAGGATTTATTATCGTATTCCTGATTGTCTATCTGGCGGTCCAACTCCTGTCATCGCTTCTAAAGCGCATCGTCAGCAGCCTGAAGCTGATCTGGCTGGACCGTCTCAGCGGACTTGGCTTCGGCGCGCTGAAGGGGATCCTGATTATGGCGATTGTAACCTGGTGTTTCGGGATTTTTTCTGAAACGCTTTTCGTGAAAAAACTGGAAGCGTCCTCGCCGGCTTATATCTGTCTGGATAAAACAGGAACCGTCCTGCTGAAAACCTTCGGACTGGAGGACAAAGCCAATGCACTACAGGAAAGTATTCGCGGGATTTTCCAGATGGAAGCACCGCTGCCCCTACCCTTTCCGGGCGTGCCCGATTCACCGGGGCAAAAACTGGAATATATTGACTCTCCAAAACCCGGACGGGGCTCTTCCCGATGAATGCGGTTGCCGAAAAACTGGGGCTGCAGCGCGTTCTGGAATTGATCGCCGAACAGGCGGTTTCCGACTGTACCCGTGAAAAAATCCGACAGGCTGAAACCCTGGAAGGGCAGGACGCCATTTTGCAACAGCTGAACCGGATTAATGCCCTGCAGATGTTGAAAGAAAGGGGCGAGCTGGTTCCGATTCGCTGTTTCGAAGATATTCGGGAGGAACTGCAACGCTGTCGGGTGGAAGGTAGTTACCTTTTTGCAGAAAACTTGCTGAATATGGTAATAATTCTTCAGCAATGTAAAGAGCTGATCGGATTTTATAAAAAGCATCGAGAAAACCTGAAACCGCTGGCGGGTTTGCTGGAATCCATTGATCCCCTGGAAAGAGAGTCGGGATTGATTCGGCGTATCACTAGCGAGGATGGTACGATCAAGGATAGCGCCAGCGCCGAACTGACCCGGATTCGCCGGCAGATACAACAGACCGTGACCCGCCTTCATCGTGAAGTGGACCGGGTGATGGATCAGGCTCGCCGGGAAAACTGGCTCCATGAAGAGAATCCCACTATCCGGGATGGTCGCTTCGTTCTGCCGCTGCGCAGTGAGAGTAAACGGAAGATCAAGGGCATTATCCACGGGCAATCGGCAACGGGTGCCACCTCTTATGTGGAGCCGCTGATTATCGTGGAGATCAATAACACGCTGAAAGAGCTGGAAATTGCCGAGCAGGAAGAGATTGAACGCATCCTGAAACAGGTGACCGGCGAACTGCGCCCGCAATTTAATCAAATTCGTATTAATCTTGACATATTGATCGAAACCGATTTTCTCAATGCCTGTGCCGGCTTTTCCCGACAGTTCCACTGCTCCATTCCGGATATAACCAGCGAGCAGCAGACACTGGAATTCCAGAATGCCCGGCATCCGCTGCTGGCTCTGGTGAAAGAGGTGGTTCCGCTGAATGTATCCATTCCGGGTGGAATTCACTGTGTCATTATCACCGGACCGAATGCCGGCGGCAAAACGGTTGCCATGAAAACCATTGGCTTGCTGAGCCTGATGATCCGCTACGGCTTTCCGGTACCCGTTGAGGACGGCAGCCGGATTCCCTGCTTTGATAAAATTTTAATGGATATCGGCGATCAGCAGTCAATCGAAAATAATCTGTCTACTTTTACCTCACATGTTTCGAATTTGAAAACCATTCTTGAATCGGCGACCTCCCGTTCGCTGGTTCTGATAGATGAATTGGGAACCGGCACCGACCCTCTCGAGGGTGCGGCGCTGGGTCGCGCCGTTCTGGAGTCCCTGGTTCAGCGCGGCACATTAACCGTTGTTACCACCCATCATAGTGGCTTGAAAGCCTATGCCGATCAGGACCCGCACGTCCTGAACGCCGCCATGGAGTTTGATACCGATGAACTGCAACCGACGTATCGTTTTCGGCTGGGGTTGCCGGGCAGCAGCTATGCGCTGGAGATTTCCAAACGCATCGGGCTGGCGGATACCGTCGTCACACGCGCCCGGGATTTAATGGGCGCCGAGCAGGTGAAACTGGAACATCTGCTGCTGGAAATCGAAACCCTCAAGAGCCGGATCGAAAAGGAAAATCGCTCCGTCGAACGTAATAAGCAAACCCTGGATAAATTGATCGACGAATACGAGGAGAAGCTGGCAGCGGTTCGGGCAAAGCACGAAGCAATGGATGAAAAGATTGCCGAAGAACTGGAACGCCTGGTAAACGAATCCCGCTCGAAAATCGAACATGCCGTCAAGGATATCCGGGAAAAGGGAGCTTCCCGGGAAACGATTATAGATGCGCAGAAAACTCTGCAGAGTATCCGTACCGCCGCCCAAAAAAGGCAGCCTTGCAAAATACCGCCGAAGGTCGCACCGGAAAAATGTTTATCCGTCGGCGACGCCGTCCGGGTCGCCGGCACTTCCGGCATCGGACAGATCATTGAACTTCATGTTGACAAACGGCGGGCAGCCGTGGATATCACCGGCAAGACAATCTGGGTCTCCCTCGATTCACTCGAGCCGGTTCAGAATTTCAAAGAGGATTACCCGGCTGGGAAAAGTGTTCTGATTCAGGCGGAGAGTTTGCCCTCGACTCGCCTGGACCTGCGGGGTAAACGTTTCGAGGAAGCCCGGGAAGAACTGGAAAGATACCTGGATCGGGCGCTGCTGGCGGGAATGAAACAGGTTCAGATTATTCATGGAAAGGGGAGCGGCGCCCTGCAAAAAATGACCCGCGAAGTCTTGAAAAACACCCCCGGCGTCCGTAAGTTTTATTTTGAGAATTTCGATCAGGGAGGAACCGGCGTAACCATCGTGGAGATGTAAATGGCGCGCATCCCGGCAAATATTGTCGAGCAGATCAAAAACCGGGCGGATGTCATGGACGTGGTGTCCGATGTGGTGCAATTGAAGCAGCGCGGTCGGAATTATTTCGGGCTCTGCCCCTTTCACGATGAAAAAACCCCCTCTTTCAGCGTCAATCCCGCCAAAGGGATTTTCCACTGCTTCGGCTGCGGCAAGGGCGGGAATGCCGTTACCTTTGTCATGGAGCATGAAAATATTGATTATATTGAGGCGCTGAAACGTCTGGCGGAGCGCTACGGCATCGAGATTAAATGGGAAGCAAGTAGCGATGATGAATTGCAGAAGGGCGAGACCGCCCTGCTGTATGAGATTCACGAAATCGCCAGGGATTACTATCGTGAATGCCTTAACGCCGCCACGGGCAAAAAGGCGCTGAATTATCTGCTGGAAAGAGGCTTTGACAAAACCGTGCTGCAGCATTTTTATGTCGGCTTTGCACCCGACGACTGGAACGGGCTGATCGGGCGGATAGACCCGAAAAAATTCAGTTCCACAGTAATTGACAAGTCGGGACTCTTTATCAAAAAGGACGGTCGTTTTCTCGATCGCTTCCGCAACCGCATCATGTTCCCCATCTGCAATATTGCCGGTCGGGTCGTCGCTTTCGGCGGACGGACTCTGGACCCGCAGGAGACCGCCAAGTACATGAACTCGCCGGAAACGCCGATCTATTTCAAGAGCGGGACACTCTACGGTCTGGAACATTCGAAAACTGCGATTCAGCAGGAAGATGAGGCGATTATCGTGGAAGGCTACACCGATTTTCTGCGCTTCTACTCTTCGGGAATCAAGAATGTGGTCGCCGGCTCGGGTACCGCACTCAACCACCATCACGCCCGCGCCTTGAAACGCTTTACCACCAACGCCGCCCTCTGTTATGACGGCGACGAAGCCGGACAAAAAGCCACCGAACGAGCCGGATTTGTGCTGCTGAAAGAGGGTTTCGATGTACGCGCCCTGCTACTCCCTGAGGAGGATGATCCCGATTCATTTTTACAACAAAAGGGGCTGGAAGCCTTTGAAAAGCTGCATCGCGACAGCCCGCCGTTTATCAATTATTATATTAATATTAATAAACAGGAACTGACAACCCCGGCTGCCAAATCGCGCTTTGTGGAGTCTCTGATCCGGGAAATCAGTGAGGTCGCGCATCCGGTTACCCGGGACTTTATTGTGAAAGAGCTGGCGGAAGAGCTGCATCTGAAAGAGGAACGTATTCAGGCGCAGATTCGCAATATCTACCGGCGCAGAAAAAGCGGAGATGATACAAAAAAACCGGAAAAGGATACCGGAGTGCAGATTTCAACTGCTATGGAAAAGGCGGAATATGAACTGCTGAAGCTCCTGCTCACCGGACTGGATGAGCCGGTGGAATTTATATTGAATAATATTCCTCTCAGCGCCTATAAGCACCCCTCCTTTGCGGTCATTGCCCAAACACTTTATGAAATATTGCAGAATAACCGGGACCTGGCGCCAGCCGACCTCTACGACCGGGAATGGGACGCCACCACGGCGCTCTACCTCTCCCGTCTGATTGTTGATTCCGAATCCGCCCTCGAATATCTTGAAAAAGAGGAAATCATCAAACTGATCGTTGACTGCATGGCAGTTCTCATGACCGACCAGCTGGAGCAGTCAATCCGCGATTTACGGGGGAAAATCAAAGACGCGGAGAAAAGCGGCACTGACACCACAACGCTGGTCCTGGAACTTGCGAAATTACAAAAGAAACGCCAGGAAATCCGCAAACAGATTCAGGAGATCAAACAGTAGTAAGATAGCCGGACTGGATTTTTTCTGATTTTGAAAAAAACCTCCTTTCACTATTAAATATTTTATTAAATTCCCTTGGTAGAAACATAGAATTATTAAAATGCGCCAAGTTGCATGTCCTGAAAGTTGTTTGAAGTGAATGAAAGTGACTACACATCAGGAGTGGTTGCCAGATGAACGTTCATTTCGACTTTAAAACCTGCCGGTCATCCGGTTGTTTAAAAAAAATATTGGCATGAGCAAAGGAGCTTTGATCTATGGAGTCGTCGGTAACTGTATCAATCCTACAGGTCCAGTTTCCCAATAATCCTCTGAATGAATTTGACATTCCAAAATTCAGGGGCGCAATTTCCCGTCAATTTCCCAATTACGAATTGATTCACAACCATCTGAATGACGGCAAACTGCGCTACAAATACCCGCTGATTCAATTTAAAACACTTAAAAAAATTCCGACCATTGTCGGCATCGGCGAAGGGATGAATATCCTCTAAAGAGGTGTTTCTTGATGTTGTCCAGATTGATATCGCCGGCAGGAAGCAGAAAGTCTGGGAAAAAACTATTCTGATCCGGGAAGATATTCTGGGTCAAACCGATCATTTTATCCAGTACCGGTTCACTAGTCCCTGGATGGCGCTGAAAGAGGAAAATTATGCAACCTACAACTCCCTGGACCCCGCTGACCAGCAGCAGTTCTTAAGACATCTGCTGCGCGAGAACCTGAAAACCCTGTCTAAAGGGATAGGATACTGGATACCGGATATTGAGAAGGTGAAAGTCGAGGGACTCTTCAAAAAACAGGTGCGAAATTTCAAAAACAACCGCATGATCTGCTTTACCGGGGAATTCCTGGCTAACTTCCATATCCCTAACTATCTCGGCGTCGGCAAACAGGTCGCCCGGGGGTTTGGGACCGTTGAAAAACTGCCCGCAGACAGGATAACACGATGAACAGGATTTGGAATGAATCAAAAATTAGGTTATCATCATGTTTAAAAATGGTGGTTGTGAACATCCAGCGAATATATTCACCATCAAGGTATCGGAGGGATAGATGATCAATGCAATTGCAGAAATAGGGAAATATGAAAAGGAACATAATCCGGATATCAAATCGAATTTTGATATCTGGCTGGAGGATTCCTATGATGAGCAAAACTATCCAAATCTTTTGTTAATACAGTTTAAAAATACGGCAGAAGATAGTGATGATACGATGTCAGATTGGGTCTATGATCAAGTTGTCTATTGTGAACATAGCAGGAGATTGAAATCAAAATTGCTGTATAAACGTGGTTCACCTCGGGGAACCGATAAAACACCGACATGCAAAGTAGCAAAAAGTCTTTCAGGAACATACTTCCAAAAAATAGTCGCTTGGTTTAACGACAATAAGGATAAAGAGTTTTTAACTGATTTTGAGAAAAAATTTATTAGTTCTGTTTCTGATGAAATCAACCGGAAATCTGACGCAATATTAACCGATCTTAATTATAAATCGAATATGATTCAAAATGGTGGCATTGTGCTCTCCGTTGTATTTAATGATAATGGCAGCATAAAGTATATTGGTAATTTTGACTTCTTTGCCCGGTTTATTACAGAAGAAAGCGCACGGGATTATAAATATTCCCATACCTCCAATAGTTTTTCATTCGGTGAAAACCAGTTATGTGCGATATGTGGGAGTAAGAAGCCGGAGGTATATGGCTATTTTTCCTCCTTGAAATTTTATAACGTCGATAAACCTGGCATGGTTACCGGTGGTTTTAATTCAAGCGAGAGTTGGAAAAATTATCCAATCTGCCTCGACTGTGCTTTGAATGTTGAAATGGGGATTAAAGTTCTTGATGACCAGCTACTTTTTAATTTTTATGGTTTACGATATTACCTGATTCCGAAAACCGCATCGGAAAATGCCAGGGATAAGATACTAAAAGACATTTTTAATTTTAAAAAATCACCCAGAATAAAAGATAAAGATCGAGAGAGAATCACCAACGCTGAAGATGAGGTATTTGAAATTCTTCAAGAAGAACAAAACAATGTGACATTTCATCTTTTATTTTTTGAGAAACCACAGAAAAGTGTCTTTAGAATTCTTGCTCTTATTGAGGATGTGTTGCCTTCAAGATTCAAACGGCTTTTTAATGTAAAAGCACTGGTTGACGAAATAGTCTTTTTCCGTGATAAAAAAGACGGCAGGCGGTTATTTCGGTTTAATTATGGTGTGCTCAGAACCTTTTTCCCGAATAGTAGAATTGAGGGCAATCATGATAAGTATTTTCTCGAAATAGTTGAAAAAACATTCAGTGATCGGAAGATTGATTATCATTTTATTGTTCAGCATATCATTTATCATTTAAGAAATCAGTTCGTTCAGGATAATTTCGTCTGGTATCAGGCATTGGAATCATTCATGCTGATCATTTTCCTAAACGAACTTAACCTATTCAGATTTAAACATAAGGAGGAATCAATGAACAGGCAATTCTATGACTCATTTGAGATTCTGTCGAAAGAAGAATTTGAAGAAAAAGTGGAACTGTTTTTCGGCAATTTCAAGGAATTCTTTTTGACAGATGTTAATCGCAGTATTTTCTTGATTGGTGTCTTAGCCCAATTCGTTTTAAATATCCAAAGCAGAGAGCGAGGTGCGACACCTTTCCGCTCAAAGTTTAAAGGCTTGAAAATGGACGGGCGGGATATGGCTGCCCTGGTTCCTGAAATGATCGAAAAATTGGAACAGTATAAGGCAAATTACTACATCCCTTTAGAGAAGCTGATTTCGAAATATTTATTATCCGCCGGGGATTTTCGGAGATGGAATCTATCCGTTGACGAAATGAATTATATCTTTGTACTGGGCATGAGCCTGTCCAAATATTTTAAAATTAAATTAGAAGAACCACAAACCGAGGAGGTCGAAAATGTATGAAATTAAAAACCGGAGTGAAATTCTTTTTTTGTACGACATTCAAAACGCCAATCCGAATGGCGATCCCAATGATGAGAACAAACCCCGAATCGATGAGGAAACTGGTAACAATATTGTCACCGATGTTCGCCTAAAAAGAACTATTCGGGATTACATTCAGGAACAATCCAAAGAATATGATATTTTTGTTCGTGAAGTAATCTACGATAAGGAGGGTCATATTCAGGACGCAAAACTCAGAGCCTCCGATTATTTACCAGAAGATAAAGAGCAATTGAAAAAAATGCCCGCAGAAGAGCAAAAGCAGTATATTGCTAAGATGATTCTTGAAAAATGTATTGATGTTCGGTTGTTCGGGGCGACTATTCCCCTGGATTTGAAAGTAGATGACGGGGGTAAGACCAAGAGCGTTACCAGCTCAATTACATGGACCGGTCCAGTGCAGTTTAAAATGGGGCGTTCTCTCCATCCCGTGAAGATTCAACATATCAAAGGTACCGGTGCCTTTGCAAGCGGGGATAAATCAACTAAAAAAACCTTCCGTGAAGAATATGTGGTGCCTTACTCATTGATCGCTTTCCATGGAGTTGTAAATGAAAATGCCGCTAAGCATACGAGTCTAAAAGCGGCGGATATAAAGCTACTGAAAAAAGCGATCTGGAACGGCACAAAAGGATTAATTTCTCGCTCCAAGTTTGGTCAAATGCCGCGCCTGTTGTTGTTTGTCAATTATAAACAACCGGATTTTTTCATTGGTGATCTCGACAACCTGATTGGATTAAAGTCAAATAATGACATACGACCTGAACAGTTACGCAAACCGGAAGACTACCGAATTGATATGTCGCAGCTGCTTGATCAAATCAACAAACATAAGGATAAAATCGAGTATATTGAGTATATCGCCGATGATCGGATGTCGTTTGTCTATGATGGAAAAGAAATTGAACTGAAGAAACTGGAAATGTTTATAAAAATCTCCCTGTAGCGGAGGAAGCTATGAATAAGATCATTGTCTTTAAACTTTGGGGAGATTATGCCCATTTCAAGAAGTTCTACACCACAACATCCCCGCTGACCTTTGAATTTCCACCACCGCCGACATTGTTTGGGATCATTTCCGCAATTATCGGGTTAGATAAAACCGAATATTTGGATCATTTTCAGAATCCCGATGACTTTAAGTTGGCCGTCAGAATAATCAATCCGATCAAGAAAGTACGCTGGACGGAAAACCTGATTGATACAAAACAGCACTTTTGGAGAATTAAAAACCGTACTCAAATCCGAACCGAATTTCTGAAAGACCCAAGCTACCTGATATATTTCAGTCATAATGATTTTTCGATATATGAACCTTTGAAAGCAAACCTGCAAAAGCATCAATCGGTTTATTCGGTTTGTCTGGGCTTGAGTGAGTTGCTGGCAAATTTTGAGTATATCGCTGAAACTGAAGTCAAAACGATGTCTTCTTCCGGGGAAATCAACCTGATAACAGTACTACCTGAATCTTATCTTGTTGATGAAATGTCAATTTCTTTTGAGGGTAACAGGGAAATATTCAAAGTGAATTACCCGATCCTAATGCAGAATAACCGGGTTGTGAACAGGCGGGAAGATATTCTATTTGAGCGAAACGGGAAACCAATCGGATGTAAATTGAAACAGTATTGGGAAACCGAACAGGGGGAGAAAATTGTATTCTTCTAAGTTGTATTCTCATCCCGATAAACCGCTGGAAGTCCATTTGCAGAATGTGGCGCAGAGTTGCCTGTCAAAATTCAGATCGATTCCACATCATCTTGCCGGTTATATGCCGATGGAGTATTGGGAGAAACTCATCTGGTTGATGGGTTTCTCCCATGACCTTGGGAAAGCGACAAGCTATTTCCAAACATATCTTTTTGAAAAGAATGAGCAGAACCGAATGGAAATGAAAAACAAGCCGGAAACCGGTCATTCTCTCATTTCAGCCGTAATTGGTTTTTGGATTGCCAAAAAGTATGTAAATAGCAAGGGAAATGATTATCTCCAAAATATGCCTTTCCTGATTTACCTAGCGATTAAAAAGCATCATGGAAATATCAACAACGCGATTCGTATCGGGGAAAGCGATGAATCAAATGAATTGGATGTTCCTTGTGAACACCTAGATCGACAATGGGAAGCCATTGATAAAATTGAAATGAAGGCTTTAATTGATGAAATCAATAGGAATCTGTCATTGCAAATTGACTGTGTAGAATTCCCGGAATCATTAACCTATTATTTTAAAAGGGAACTGGTCCGAAAGGAGAAAAATAGATACAGGGATTGTCATAAGCAACTTGATGATTATTTCATTTTCCAATTTCTTTATTCGCTACTGCTGCATTCAGATAAAGAGGATGCGATTTTTGGGATTCGTCCGAAAATTCCGCGTATAGCGATTCCTACCGATACCGTTAAGAAATATAAAATTGCTAATTTTAAAGACAGTCGCTCTAACATTAATCGGATACGCAATGCCATATTTGATGATGCCGAGCGTTATATTTCAGAAATAAACCTGGATCACAAAATCCTGTCTCTGAATGTGCCTACCGGTAGCGGAAAAACACTCACAGCGCTTTCTGTCGCCCTGGCTTTGCGAAAACGGCTCGAAGAAGCAGGAGGTTCCTGCAGCCGGATCATCTACGGACTTCCCTATACTTCCATTATTGATCAGAATTTTGATGTTTATCAAAAATTGTTCAAATGTCCCAATTCAAATCTGTTACTGAAACACCATCACCTGGCAGAAATCGCATATCGTATTGGTAACCATGAAGCCGAGTTCGAAGCCCTGGAAGCACGCTTTTTAATTGAGAGTTGGGAATCAGAAATAATTATTACAACCTTTTTCCAGATTTTTCATACGATATTTACCAACCGAAACCGTATGATCCAGAAATTCAACAAACTGGCAAATTCAATTATCCTCT
>DSAS01000048.1 GCA_011046365.1 Fidelibacterota bacterium | reverse complement strand
TCATCTGTCCGGATTGATTGCTGCTCTGTCGCCGGAAACCGGGCAATTCTGTCTCGAATTGGCGAGGATGGCGCAAAAACATGACTGTCGGATCAGTTTTGATCTGAATTACCGCGCTTCGTTCTGGAAAAATCGCGAAAATGAACTTCGGGAAATTTTCAGTGAGATTGCCGGCATTTCCGATATTTTAGTCGGCAATGAGGAGGATTTTCAACTCTGTCTGGGCGTTGCCGGTCCGGAAGCCGGCGGGAAAGACCTCGCAGCGAAAATTGACGGCTTCAAAGAGATGATCGGACGAGTGAAAAAATCCTATAAAAACGCTACTGTCTTTGCTACGACGTTACGTGAGGTGGTGGATGCCAACCATCACCTTTGGGGTGCTATTATGCTCGAAGGCGATAACTGGCATGTCGTCGAGCCCCGACCGGTTACTGTACTGGACCGGATCGGCGGCGGTGATGGCTTTGTTGGGGGATTATTATACGGAATTCTGAAAGGCTGGGCGCCGGAAAAGTGGATGCAATTTGGATGGGCAACCGGGGTGCTGGCGACGACGATGCTGACCGACTATGCCCAGCCGGCTGATGAAGAGCAGGTCTGGAGCATCTGGGAGGGCAATGCCCGTGTGAAGCGGTGAGAATCGGGGTGTGCATACTGCTCCGGAGGGCATGAGCAGAGCGAGCGACCAACCGGAGGCTATTTTTTAATTACCAGAATTCGGGAGTCGGTTTTTCGCAAAGTTTCTTGACGTAAACCGGCATCAATCGCCATGCTATATTGAGCCTGTATATCCTCGAGACGTTGGGTCCCTTTGATTCGCTGGTCGAGTATTCCATCGGCATTTTGGTCAATCGCCACGGCAACTACCGGATTTTGTTTTACGTAGCGCCGGTGAATTTTAAATTCGTTAAAGGGCGGGGCGTTTTCCGGACGAAAACTCTTGATCTCCAGCAGAAACCCCTGGCTTTCGACGATAAAACGGTGGTTTTGCGGGTTACGTTCCTGAATTTTGTTTTTCTGGCTCAGATCATTGATCCCGTGTTCATAAATTTGCTGAACCTCGTGAAGATCCCTTTCGCCGACAGTAATCTGATCCAGGACACCGTCCTGGTCGTAGTCAACCGCCAGAAAGCTGCTGCCAATTAATTCATTGCTGGCAAGGTTGTCGTCGGCAGAGTCAATCGAGCGAATCCGGTAGATTTCATTGTCGAGTTCGAATTGATATTGGTAAATCTTGACACTAGGAGTAACCGTTGCACAGCCGGTGAGCAATAAAATAGACAGCAGCAGACCAGGCAAAACGATTCGAAGAGTCTCCTGCGGTTTAATTTTTCTCAGGCATTTCATATTATCCTCCCTGTTCACGCTTATAATATATAAATCAACTGTAAAATTGGAAATAGTTATTCCTGAATAGCAACGAATTAGAATTGGCCTTTTGTTGATACGGAAAATCTATTAAAGTACTTCACGTAAGTATTGTTTCGATCTGACTTGTATTTTCTCCAAAGGTGCATTTGATAAGGGAATTGACAAAGAAGTGGCGTGTTAACAGACCCGGTGAGGTAAATTACAATTCCGGTGCCGAATCAACGATAAAGTGCCTGCTGGCGATCCAGAAGCGGGGCAAGTTTTAGTTTTTTGATTTATTAAATCCCATGCAATAAGATTTAAAATTTCCATTCCGGAAAATCTCTGTCCATTTCCAGAAGGTGGGTTTTGATGCCACTGCGCCGGAGCCCTCCGATTCGATGGTCGAATCCCACAATTTCACCGTCCATCTCCGGGATGATGCGGCAGGCATAGAGACCGTCTTGAAAGGGGTAGAGAAGTCGTGGTTTTTCTCTAAAATTAAACGGGTTTTCTGAGATTATGCCGTATAAGCCGCCACTATGTTCATATCCGGGTGTCTGGTCGTAATCCGGTCCTGTGGAGAAGAACAGTTCGAATTTACCGTCGAGGCGCCTGAGAATCTGGGTCACCTCCATTTCGGAATAGCAGCCGGGATCAGCGACCGCAGGGAGATATTCCCAGTTTTTATAACCACCGTCTTGAGAACGCAGCAAGGCGACGACGCCGTTTCGCCCGGGAGCTTGCCGGAGCGATTTGGCAGTTACAAGCATGTAGATTTGGTTTTCATGACGGAATACATAGGGATCACGCCAGGCGTGAATGCTGATATCACCGGGAATATGTCTGGGTGAATAGATCAGTCCGTCCGGTGGAATGCGAATATCGGGCAGTGCGCGCCATCTGGGTGTGTTGATCCGATCAGCGAAGGCAATGCCGATATTTTGGGTTTTTCCGTCGTCGGTTCCCAGATTGCGGGAGGTATAAAACATGAGAAAACCGTTTTGAATCCGCACCACATCACCGGTCCAGATGGAGCTATTATCCCAGCGACGGCGGGAGGCGGTCAACACCGCGGTTGATCCCCATTTTACCGAAAGAAAATCGCTGGTTGTCGCATATCCGACTTGCGCTGCCCAATGATGTTGCTCCGCTGGCACCAGTGCCGAACCGGCGTTCAGATAGAAAAGGTGGAACAGATTACTCTTTTTTTCGAAATAATACCAGAAGTCCCAGGTGAATTGGGACGGATGTTTTAAGTTGGGATAAACCATAGTGAATATTAGTCAAGTAAAATTTAATTTACAAGGTGTGCCAATATTCGTGGAGATTGGCAACTTTCTGATTAATTGATAAACACCTTGAAAAAGAAAAATTATCATTTTAATAATATTCAGATTGTAACATTGCATCCCAGCTCTTATATTCATAATTATGAAAATTATGAAAAGTATTATTAAAGAGTTGAAACCAGAAAGAACATGACAGACAGTCAAAAAAAAAGCAGATATGGGTATTTATTTGCCCTGTTTATCTTTGCGATTATCATGGTTCTGATTTTCAATCTGATCTCTCTGAATAAAAACCGTTTTCAGAAGAAGGAGGTAGCCAAACTTTATTTTGCCGACAATATTTCTGAAGCGCATCAAAAAATCATTGATAATTTTAATACCAAATATCGGGGACGGATAGAAGTTGTCGCAGTAAATTTGCCATTCACAAAGTTCACGACAAATGTACGTAAGGAATTAATTGCCCGGTCTTTGCGGAGCCGCAGCAGCCGGATTGATATATTTGCAGTTGATCAGATCTGGGTACCGCGTTTTGCGAAATGGGCTGAACCATTGGCTAAATACTATATGCAGACGGATTTGTCGAAAATTATTCCACAAGCATTGGAAACCTGCTATTATGAGGATATTTTACTGGGAATTCCGTTGTATATTGATATTGGTGTCTTATACTACCGCGATGACCTGATTATAGATACGGCGGAGTATAGACATATTCGGCAGAGATTACATGAATCCATTCTCTGGGAAGACCTCATTGAATACGGTTTGAAATTCTATAATAATAAACCTTTTTATCTATTTCAAGGTGATAATTTTGAAGGATTGATATGTAATTATCTCGAAATACTGGGAAGTATGGGAGGCAATTTATTCGAAGGCGGTCAGCTGAAAATCAATACATCCAAAGGGCGAAGCAGTGCTCAGTTTATGTTGGATTTAATCTATAAATACAAGTGCGCACCACCCGAAGTCAGTACATTTATTGAAAGAGAGTCCTACTATTATGCCCTCGAGAAAGATGTGCCCTTTTTTAGAGGCTGGTCGAGTTACCTTAAAGATATTGATATTCAGGGTCAGGACCCGGAGAAGGTCAAGCATCTGAGAATGGCATACTTACCCCATTTTGCCGGGTATGAACCGGTGACAGTATTTGGCGGTTGGAATTTGATGATCTCAAAATATTCTGACAATAAGCCGGAGGCATTTGAGTTCCTCAGATATATTCAGACGGAGGAAGCCCAGAAAATCATGTTTGAAACTTCGGGATATTTACCAATCCTGAAAAGTATCTATTCCGATCCGGAAGTAATCCGTCAGTATCCCTATATTATCTATGTTGGTGAAATAATGAAAACGGGGATTCATCGCCCCAGTTTGGTTAAATACACCAAGATTTCCGATATTTTGTCGTTTTATCTGAATAAGGTTTTAAAATCCGAAATATCGGTGGAGGAAGCATTAAGGCTGGCTGAAGAGACCATTGCTTCAGACAAGCTGTTTTTAAGATAGTCGGAGAGTATGGGATTATTTAACCGATTAAAGAAATACCGATTTGAGATCCGCCATTTTATTATTCTCTTCATCATTTTAGCGGCATTTCAGGTCTTTTTATCCTATCTACATAACATATCGAGTAACACCTTAATCGAGCAGACCATGGATCTCTACCGGCGTGATTCGGCAATCCGGTTGGGGAATTTAGCCACGACTTCACTGGAATTATTGTTGGAACAGAGTCTAGCGTATCCCTTAAAGACCGAAGATTCCCGACGGAACACAATTCAGGCGTTTGACATAATTCTGAATCAGCAAACCCTGCAACAGAATGTTGATGAAATGTGTATCATTTTTTCTTCAGGGGGACAGAACTTTGTTATTGATGATGGTAGCGCTTTGTACGATTTCATCTTTACACAGCGGGAACCACTTTATCGTAACAGTCTCGCTCATAGAGTAGCGGTTGATTATTTCAAAGACTTCAATAAAGAGATCAGGGACTCAGAGCAAATTTATTGTATCTGGGATAATATTCAGTCATTTCATGTTCTGGTTCCATTTGTGCCGAAAGGTGAATATGAGGGCGTCGTTTACATGCGAATAACGCCGGATGTCAGTAATATCACTCGCGAGATTTCGACGGTTTACGATGAGACAGGCATAATATTCACCGCCCTTATTTTATTCGGATTGCTGGCTATGTTTTACATTACTTCTTACACTGTCAGAGAACGAGACTTGGCGCAGAAAGAGTTATTTAAAGAACGGGAAAGACAGATTAAAGCCGACATTGCGCATCAGAAGGAGGAGCTGTTTACCAAGCGTATTTACCATGCACACCACAAAGCCGAAAAAGTAATGGGGTTTATCAAAGATGAAATCCGGAATCTATCGGATAAAAACATCAATGACTTTAAATATATCGTAACACGTTACTCCAATTTCATTTCCCGGGTCATTTATGATATGAAGTGGTACGATCCTCCGGTTCATGCAACCCGTAATCCCATTTTTTCCACCAATATTAACGACGTGATCCGTTTCCTGGTTACGTACGTTTTTAAGAGGGTATACAGTGAAAATACGGCTTACGATTTCAGGCTTGAACTGGATGAAAAAATGCCGGTTGTTCAGATCAATGAATATGTGGTCTGGGAGATACTGGAACCGCTGATCCAGAATTGTATTGATCATAATAAAGGTCAGGAGGTCCTGATAACCATCAGGACTTGCTATTCTCCCGCCAAATCCATGTCGGAAATAAATATCATTGATAATGGAAAAGGAATTGTACCGGCACTGTTGCAGGTCAATCAGAACGGCGTTAAAGAGATCTTTTTAGAACGAAGTTCGACCCACGAGAATGCCAAGAACTCCGGATATGGATGTTACATTGCCTATGCATTGAGTACCAAACGCTGTGGCTGGCAGATAGATGCCGAAAATCTTGAGTCCGGCGGATCAAAAATAACGATCCAAATACCCTTAAACTGACAGGATAATATCAGATGATTAAAAACACAATTCGGATTTTAGTGATTGAGGATGAGGAGTTTGATGTTCGTCGCATTATCAATACGATTAAGCCCTATTCCCAGATAAAAATCGTTGACATTGTTTCCAGTGGGGCAGACGCCGTCAATCTGGTCGCCCAGAAAAAGAACAGCTATGACGTAGTAATCATGGATTTTCAGATTGCCGGTGGGATCATGGGCGAGGATTTAATTAGTAAGATCAAAACTATTAATCCCTTACTGCAAATAATCGTGGTTACAAAAATGACGATTCACCAGACCGATTTTGATTTTGCCGACCGTCTGATCAAGGCGGGAGCTTACTGGTTTTGTACGAAATATCCGGGTGACATTGAATCTTATATCTATCAGCCCACCGATTTTATTCTCAGTATCGTTAATGCTTACGAAAAAAAGGAGCTTGCTTCAGACAACCTGAATACAAAGCGAAAGCTTGATAAGAGTGTTCAGGACATTTTAGACAAAAAAAAGATCATTGGAGTATCCTCGGTGATCCAAACCTTAAAAGAACAGATTCAGCAGTTTTCTGAAACCAATGCCAGCGTCCTGATTTATGGTAAATCGGGAACAGGCAAGGAGTTGGTTGCGATGAATATACATTATCTCAGCTCCAGAAATTTGGAGAATTTTGTCCCGATAAATTGCGGCAGTATTCCCCGGGGTCTGATTGAGAGTGAGTTGTTCGGATTTGAAAAGGGTTCCTTTACCGGCGCCCAGGAAAATCGGGCTGGTCTGTTCGAGCGTGCCAATGGTGGTACAATCTTTCTAGATGAGGTGTCGGAATTTCCGCTGGCAGCCCAGTCCAAACTCCTGCGGGTCTTACAGGAAGGGCAAATTGATAAGATCGGGCGTCGGAAAAGTTATGAAGTAGATGTCAGGGTAATTTCTGCAACCAATAAGAATCTGGAAAAAATGGTTCAGGATAAGGAGTTCCGGGAAGACCTCTTTTATCGGTTGAATGTCCTGCAGATTTATGTTCCCTCCCTGGAGGAACGAAAGGAGGACATCCCGGTTTTGGTTGAGCACTACTTGGATTTGTATAGTAGAGAAATGGGGCGGACTGCGCCTGAATTTGGAGAGGGAGCACTGCAGATTCTGGCAGATTATCACTGGCCGGGGAACGTGCGACAGCTTCAGAATGTGGTTCAGCGGATGCTTTTCCTGAGCAAGGATAGAATTTCCCGCGATAATGTTGTCAATGCGATTGGGATGAAAATGGATTTCAGTGATCAGCGGCAACTCTATCAGTTCGATCGTGAGAATATCAAACCGTTGAAGGAAATTGAAAGGCAGTTTCGGAAAGCCTATATCAGCTTCGTGCGGGGCTTGAGCAAAACCGACGCAGAAGCCGCGCAGAAATTGGATTTGGCGCCACCGAACTATTTTCGGATTTCTAAAGAGTTAGGTTTGAAATAGACATAATTGCTTCGATAGATTTCTAATCTGATAATCCGGCTTTATCAATTTGATAAGCTCGTATTATTTATACGGCTTTTACCGGAGGGAATTACCACACTGATTGGACAGCCGCGGTTTGGCGTGGTTTTTGACAAAACATATTGTATGAAAAATCTAAGCTTACCTGTTTGATCATGTACCATTACCTAGAAAATATCGATATCGTGCTGCTTTTTCTGTATTTTACAGCTGTATTGGTGATTGGATTGTACTATTCGAACCGGGAGAAAACGCCGACTGAGTATTTTCTGGCAGGACGCAATGTCGGTTGGATTGCCATTGGTTCTTCGTTATTTGCCACAAATATCTCCAGTGAGCACTTTATCGGATTGGCAGGATCGGGCGCCAGCACAGGGTTGGCGGTGGGGCATTTCGAATGGCTGGCTTGTTTTATCGTTCTGCTACTGGGTTGGGTCTTTGTCCCGTTTTATTTGAAATCCGGTGTCTATACCATGCCGGAATTTTTAGAGCGTCGCTTTAATAAATCCAGCCGCATGTATCTGACGACTGTTTCGATTGTTGCTTATATTCTGACGAAAATTTCGGTCACATTATTTGCCGGCGGTCTACTGCTGAATCAGATTTTGGGCTGGAATATGATCACATCCGCCATCGTGGTGGTCATTATTACCGGCATCTATACTATTGCCGGCGGGCTGAGTGCGGTCATCTATACGGAGCTGATCCAAACGGTTATATTAATTGCGGGGGCAATCGTTTTAACGCTGATGGGATTGCATGAAGTGGGTGGTTTTCAGGGGTTGAGAGCGGCTCTGCCCGTGGATTTCTTTCACATGTTTAAACCGTCCAATCACCCCGATTTTCCCTGGACCGGAATAATATTTGGAGCACCGATACTGGCGGTCTGGTACTGGTGTACCGATCAGGTTATCGTTCAGCGGGTGCTGAGTGCCCGGAATATCCGACATGCCCGCAGCGGCGCAATTTTCGCCGGATTCCTTAAAATTCTACCGGTTTTTATCCTGATCCTGCCGGGTATGATCGCCCTGGCTCTATTTCCGGGGATCAAGGGTGATGAAGCTTACATCGCTTTAATTATCAGCAACTTACTTCCTGCCGGCATTCGTGGTATCGTTATTGCCAGTTTACTAGCGGCGCTGATGTCGTCATTAGCCAGCACATTTAACAGCAGCTCAACGCTGATCACCATGGATGTGTACCGTCAGTTCAGACCCCAGGCGAATGGTCGTGAAATTGTGCTGATTGGTCGCCTGGCTACCACAGCCCTGGTGATTCTGGGCATATTATGGGTCCCATTTATCCGCAGTATCAGCAATCAGTTGTTTATTTATCTGCAAAGTGTTCAGGCTTATATCAGTCCGCCGATCGCTGCGGTTTTTATAATTGGGCTATTTTCAACGAGGGTAAATGGACGGGCAGCGATGACAGCCCTGATTAGTGGTGGTATATTGGGCGCCCTCAGGCTTGTTTTTGAGATTCTCAGTAATAAAAATCTGCTACACCTGGGACCGTTGCAATGGTTTGCCGGCATGAATTATCTCCACTTTGCCATATTTCTTTTTGTTATTTCGACATTGATCATGCTGATAATGAGTGCTTTTGGTGCAGCACCCAGTCGTGAACAGTTACAAAATGTCACCATTAACGGGGGCAAACAGGGAAAGTCTCTGGGTGAAAAAATAGAACTAAAAAAGGGGACTTGGGACCGGCTGAACGTACTGTTTTCGATTGTGCTGGTTTTAACGATTCTGAGTCTTTGGGGCATCTTTTTTTAAGGGGGTTTTACGTATGAAATTAAAACAGTGGAGCGGGGTGATATCATTGGGATTGCTTATCGCCCTCAGTAGCTGTCAGGTGCGTCAGGAAAATACAATTGATGCAAAGGTCAAGCAACTGCTGGCGCAGATGACACTGGAAGAAAAGATCGGGCAAATGACCCAGATTTCGATTCAGGTCGTTTCAAAAACCCGGGGTACAGTCGATCAAAAACATGAAATTGACCATGAGAAACTGGTAGAAGCGATTACCAAGTACCATGTCGGGTCTATTCTGAATGTCTGGGATGTGGCGCATTCGCCGGAATACTGGCAGGAGTTGATTATTCAGATTCAGAATATTGCGATAAAGGATACCCGTCTGGGAATTCCGGTAATTTATGGCATTGATGCCATTCATGGAGCCAATTATACGCTGGGCGCAACGATTTTTCCCCAAAACATAGCCATGGCAGCCACCTGGAATCCGGAGCTGGTCCGGAGAAGCGCCGCAATCACGGCACGGGAAGTGCGCGCCTGTGGAATTCCCTGGAATTTTAACCCTGTATTGGGAGTGGGCAGGCAACCGTTGTGGCCCCGCCTCTTTGAGACTTTTGGGGAAGACGTCTTCCTTGTGAGTGTGCTGGGTGAGGAATATATAAAAGGCTTGCAGGGTACCGACCTTTCGGTATCCGACAGAGTTGCAGGTTGTGCCAAACATTATCTCGGAGACAGTTTCCCGTTTTCCGGGAAGGACCGGACACCCGCCTGGATTCCCGAACGAATGCTGCGGGAACTATTTGTGCCGCCCTATCGAGCCGCTGTTAATGCCGGAGTGGCAACAATCATGGCAAACAGCAGTGAAATAAACGGAATTCCTGTGCATTCCAGTTATTTCCTATTGACGGAATTGTTACGCGGCGAGCTCGGCTTTAAGGGTTTTGTAGTTTCAGACTGGAACGATATTAATAATCTCTACCGGCGTGAGAAGGTGGCTGGCAGCCAGAAAGAGGCAGTCAAAATGGCGGTTATGGCGGGGATTGACATGAGTATGGTGCCCTATGATTACAGTTTTTATGAACTATTGCTGGAGCTGGTTAATGAAGGTAGTGTGCCGCTGGCGCGGATTGATGAGGCAGTCAGTCGTATTCTCCGAGTCAAATTTCAATTGGGTTTATTTAAAAATCCTTATCCGGAATCGCATGCCATTCAATTGATTGCGTCAGCGGAAGCCCAAGCGCTGAACCGCCAGGCGGCGGCAGAAGCGATTACGCTGCTTAAAAACCGCAACCATATTTTACCACTGGCAAAAAACCGTAAGGTATTCGTTACTGGACCGACTGCGAACGCTCTGTCGGTGCTGAACGGAGGTTGGACGATTGTCTGGCAGGGTAATGAAGAGGCTCTCTATCCGTCGGAAAAATTGACTATTTTGGAAGCGATCCAGGTAAAAATCGGGAAAGATAAAACCAGCTACACGCCCGGGGTGGCATTTGATATCGTGCTAAATATTCTGCAAGCCGTACAAATGGCGCAAAATGCGGATGTAGCGATTATCTGTATCGGAGAACCAGCCTATTGTGAGACTCCCGGCAATATTGATAATCTGACAATGACGAAGGCGCAGCTGGAGCTGGTTAAGGCTATCTCAACTACCGGAGTTCCAATTGTACTGGTCCTGGCTGAAGGCAGACCGCGAATTATCAGCGAGATTGTTGATCTGGCGGATGCGATCCTAATGGCTTATCTGCCGGGACTGGAAGGGGGTCCGGCGATTGCCGATGTACTGTTTGGTGATGTCAATCCCGGCGGCAAACTGCCGATTTCTTATCCGCAGTATCCGAATTCGCTGATGACCTATGATCATAAAACCAGTGAAATAGTGGATGTCAACGATTATGATGTTCAGTGGTCATTCGGTTTCGGAATGAGTTATACTACTTTTGACTATGCCAATCTCAGATTAGATACAACGGTCTATAATCCTGACAGCGAAATCAGGATTTCCGTGGATGTTACAAATAGCGGTGATCGGAGTGGTCTGGAAGTGGTGCAGCTCTATATCAGCGACAAGGTAGCATCGGTCACACCGCCGGTGAAAAGATTAAAGGGATTTCAGAAAATTTATTTAGAGCCGGGGCAAATCCGGACGGTTGATTTTATGCTGACACCGCTGGATTTAGAGTTTGTCGGTCGGGAGAATACCAGAATCACGGAACCCGGAGAATTTGCAGTAGAGATTGGCGGGCTGACTCGGAATTTTATCTTGGAGTGAGTCAATAATGATAGCCAAAAGTTTATTATTAATTGGATAAGGATTTGCTTATTATTCTGATAATTTCAAATTGTCCTCATTTAGCTGACGTTTCCCCACTATCTGACGATTAGAGATTCAGTCAGAGTAATAAATATTTGTTGGCTTGTTTTTTGTGAATAAAAGTAACAATGGAAGTAAAATTACCAAAAAATAGATTTGCGATAGTAGAGAAAACACTTAGATGAAAATGAGTGCGAGTGTTTTGGAAAACAGATTCAATAAGTTAAAATGCAGGAGGAGAAAGTGAAGAAACAATTGTTAATTGCGGTGGTGTTGATGCTGGCTGTCGGTATCACATACGGGCAGAAAGTAATCAACGGATTTGAGGCGGCTCCGGACACAAGCTACTGGGCTATTTTTATGGGTGATAATGCGATTGCAGATTCATCCTATATGCAGACCAGTATGGTGGCAAATCCGGTAGCAGCAGGCGACAGCGCCTTTAAGGTGGTTTACAGTGCTCAGAACAGTGAGAGCTGGGGCGGTTTTGTCAAGTTGGAACACTGGAATCCCGATTCCAATTCGACGTATGATTTTACCGGTTACGATTCCATTTCTTTCATGTATTACAATGAATTACCGGCATCGGCAACCGGGCGGGTACATCTGCGCCTGAACCTGCACGATGTCAGTAATTCGGTGGAAGGCAATAAGACCTACGATGTTCGCCAGTGTGAATATTATTATTCCTTTCACTACATCATGGACGAAGCACCGGGTTGGCAGAAGATTCAATTGCCCCTAGTGAGTAATGATTCCTGGGATGGCAACGGCTTTAACCTGACCGGCTGGGCTGGCATTGACGGCAATGCGACTCTCGATCTTCACAAAATCAAAGGTTTTTCCTTTGAAGTCTCGATTAACGGCGGTGGAACCGGTGAACGGGTGCACGGAGCATTCATTCTGGATGATTTGAAGCTGACAGGAGCGGTGGCAGCACCGTTTGTCATTTTTACCGGAGAAGCCCTTAATGTCAAGCTGGGTCAATTTACCTGGGGACAATCCACCCTTGAGGTCGAAGAAGGCACCGGTATTGACGGCTCCAATGCTCTGAAATGGGTCCAGGGCGATGAGTGGGGTAATGGCTGGTCCGGTGCCGGTTTTAATATTGATCCCCCTCAGGATATGACGATGTCATGGGGAGTGGATTCTTTAAAATTTGCCATGAAGGCGAGTGCCGGTACCGATACTATTATGTTTCAGTTCGAAGACGGTACTGCCAAAAGGGCTTATAAAATTGACCCCATTGATGATGGTGAATGGCATGAGTATGCCCTGAAATTAACCGATTTCTTCTATAATGAGGGAACCAGCAATTTCGATTCTGCAAATGTTTCCGTATTCCAGTTTATGGCATTTGGTAATGCGGTTGCGGGAAATACCATTTTGTTCGATTATGTCTGGACCGGCAATCCGATAATTGATATTACCGGTACGGAAGAAGTTCAGGGAGTTGACGCCGTTCAGTCCACCGACTACTACAATCTGGTCATCTGGCAGGATAATGTGGGTGAAGATGGTGAAACCTATAATGTTTACGCCAGTGAGGAACCGATTACCGATGTCACCGCGCCGAATGTAGAAACCGTGGCTGTGGGTGTCTATGAAGGTACTCAGAATGCGATTCATTACCTCTATTACCCGCTTGAGGATCACGACATGACCTATTATTATGCCGTTGTCTGTGTTGATGCCTTTGGAAATGACGGTCCTCCGGGAGTATCGGGTGCGATTACCAATACGGCTAAAGGTATCCCGACTATTTCGCTCGATGTGCCGGCTAATTTTGCGGTTGACGGCGATCTGACCGAATGGTATGACAGCGATATCGTACCGTGGGTACTCACTCCGGAAACGGATAACGTACCAGTGGGAACAGTAACCAACGACGCTGACCTGACTGCGACGGTATTTTTAGCCATTGACAATGATTATCTGTATGTTGCCGTGGATGTGATTGATGATGTGTATAACTTTGGTGAAGGTGAATGGTGGAATCAGGATGCCTTTGAATTCTTTATCGGACTCTACGATTCACGGGGTGCCAAGCACACGTCCAATAAGCGGGGTGCCGAACCGGATTATAAACTGCAAATGCATGCCAACGGACTGGTGAATGAATATATTGGCAATACTATCTGGACGGTTGATGATCCGCTCTTTCACCTGGAGCATTTTGGGGGTTCTGACTATGTTATTGAGACCAAGATTCCGCTGGATTCCATTGCGGGTCCGGATGATGAACGGTTTTATCCAAAGCGGGGCATGCGAATTCCGATTGAACTCTACTTCCACGATAACGACGGCGCCTGGGACGGCAACCTGGCGTGGTCGCCGTTCAATACCGATCACGCCTGGCAGACACCGACAGAATGGAGCCACACCTGGATCGGTGATACCACTCATGTTGCTGAAACGGGAATAGCCGGAGATAATCGCACAGTTCTGAAATCTTACCGCTTGGAACAGAATTACCCGAATCCTTTTAATCCGACAACTCAGATCAGGTATACGATTCCACACCCCGGAAATGTGACGCTCCGAATTTTCAATATGGTCGGACAACAGGTCGCAGAACTCGTCAATGATTATCAGGTAATGGGAAGTTACAATATAGTCTGGAACGCCGAAAATCTCCCCTCAGGTATCTACTTTTATCAGATTCAATCCGGTGTATTCAAACAGACCAAGAAAATGATGCTTGTGAAATAGCATTACCATGAAGTATAATAGGGGTGCGGTTTTACCGCACCCCGCTACTTGTAAAAATATACTTCGAAATGAATATTCAGCGGGAATCTTCATTTGTACTTAGGATGCTATCATAGACAGAACCCTTTAAGGAAAATAGAATGGTCCGATTAACAAATTTAAAATGTAAATGTTTTTGGATCGCTTTGATTGTAGTGATCGGTTCGATAATAAGCTATCCCCAAACAACCGGTAAAATATCCGGGCGCATATTTGATAAAGCGAATGGCAATGCCTTACCGGGTGCAAATATCATCCTGGTCGGGACGTCCCTGGGGGCGGCGGCGGATGAAAACGGCGATTTTTATATCATCAATGTCAGACCTGGAAGTTATTCGGTGAGGGCGCAGATGATTGGATACAATCCTGTTACGGTGCAGGAAGTTCAGGTTTCAGTTAATCGAACCGAGTATTTGGAAATTGGGATGACTGCAACTGTACTTGAGGGTCAAGAGGTCATTGTGACGGCTCAGAAAATTTCGGTCAGGAAGGATCAGACCAGTACGGTCAAAAACGTTTCGTCCGATGAAATTGAAGCGTTACCAATCGAAAGTATTAGTGATGTCGTATCCATGCAAGCCGGAGTAGTAAAAGGTCATTTCCGGGGAGGACGTCCAACGGAAGTATCCTATATGATTGACGGTATTCCGGTGGACGAAGGATTTGGCGGCGAGGGTCGGTCGGTGGATTTGGAGCCGGAGTCCATTCAGGACCTGGAGGTTATCACCGGTACTTTTAATGCCGAATATGGTAAAGCCATGAGCGGAATAGTGAATGCCGTAACCAAGGTTGGTGATAACACTTTTCATGGTTCAATGTCAGGAGCAATGGGCAATTATTACACATCTCACGATGATATCTTCATCGGTCTGAAGCCGGGTGAAATTACCCGTAATCAGGATTATAAGCTCAACCTCAGCGGACCAATACTGAAGAACCGGCTGTTCTTTCTGGTCAATTTTCGTCATCAGGATAATAAAAACCACCTCAATGGCTACCGTTTGTTTAATGTGGATGATTTTAGCTATTATGGTGAAGATAATCCGGCACTGTGGTATTATGAATTTAACGGTGACAGCGCCTATGTACCCATGAACCGTAATGTCGAATCATCATTTATGGGTAAGTTATCTTCCCAATTGTTTAAGAATTTTAAAATTTCATTATTGACTACCATCAATAAAAACCTTTGGGGTCAGTACAATCACCAATACAAATATAATCCCGATGGGTTGGCAACGCCACGCCGTTTCTCAAAAATGGTTGCCCTGAATATCAACCACATGTTGGGCAGATCCCTGTTTTACGAATTGAAACTATCTTATGTTGATAATTATTATGGTAATTATGTTTATAAAAATCCCACCGATTCCCTTTATGTCCATGATGTCTACAATCAGAGTGACGGACCGGGTTTTTTCACCGGCGGACAGCAGAAGCATCATACCATGCGGACGATGATTGATAAAAATGCCAAATTTGATTTGACCTGGCAGATGAATAAACATCACAGTTTTAAAACCGGTCTACACTATACCGGTCATATCATTGATAGCAAGGAGCGTCAAATTCAAAATATTTACAGAGATACAGACCTTGAAGGGGAGTTTGAAATCCGTCTGATTGACGGGAAAACAAAGATCATTTTCCCCAATTACGAACCGACGACCCTGCATGATACCACGATTTACACCGATTCTATTTATGTGAAGCCCATTGAATATTCAGTCTATCTTCAGGATAAAATGGAATTCGATAACATGGTTATCAATGTAGGGGTACGCTACGACTATTTTGAGCCGGATAAACGCTACCCGAGTCAATGGCGGAACCCCGCCAATCAAATCCGATTTCCCGATAATCCGGAAAAAATGTCGGAATATGTCTATGCCAAGCCAAAGACTCAAATCAGTCCCCGTCTCGGACTTTCATATCAGTTGGGCTCGACGGCGGTGTTGCATTTTAGCTATGGGCACTTCTTTCAGATGCCGCCGGGATATGCGCTTTATGTCGGTAACTCCTATCGGATTTCGCCTACTGATTATGAAACCATCCTGGGAAATCCGACGATCAACGCCCAGAAAACAGTCCAGTATGAAATTGGACTCTGGCAGGAATTGATGAGCGGAATGGACCTGGAAGTGGCGCTATACTACCGTGATATTTATGATTTGCTGAGCGTCAAGGTTGTCAGTACATATAATCAAACAGAATACGGTCTGTATACGAATAAGGACTACGGTAACGCCCGTGGTCTTGAGGTTAAGTACAAATACATCTATCACCAATTTTTTGTAAATCTGAATTATACGCTTCAATATACCCGCGGGAATGCCGATAATCCCACCATGACTTATAACCGTGCCGGTGATAGTATTGACCCGGTCAACCAGATGATTCCCATGTCCTGGGACCAGCGTCACACGCTGAACGTTACAACGGGATATAATACTAAAAAGTTTGGTGCTACCCTGACCGGCTATTATGAATCCGGAACGCCCTATACCTGGTCTCCGGTGAGCAACACTATGCTGTTCCGGGTGAATTTATTACCAAATAATTCCACCATGCCCGCACAAATCAGATTTGATTTGAACGGTCATTACAATATTGCACTGTCCGATCGGGTAAATGCCAAACTGACCCTGACAATTTATAATCTGCTGGATCGGTTGAATGAAGGATATGTGAACAGTCAAACCGGGCGAGCCTACACGGCAATCATCCGGGAGACCGACCTGAACAGTCATAAGAGTGTTTTCAATGATTACCTGGACCGGATTCAAAACCCCGGTATGTATTCAGCGCCACGGCTGATCAAAGTTGGTCTTGGAATTGAGTTTTAATTATGTCTAACGTTATATCAAATACAGACGCCAGAGGAGATCGTAAATCAATGAAATTAATGCCGGGATTTTACGCATTGATCTATTCTTTAACCCTACTTTCCAGCATCCTGCTGGGACAGGGTAAAAAATATGAAGGACCCGATGACCCTGCCGGTGATCCGGCGGCTATTCGCGAAGGCTATATGACCGGCAACCGGGTATTTTTGTATTTTAAAAATACTACCCAGTTGTCCGACTGGCCGAAAGTAGAGGTTTCTAAATGGCCGGATACCTATGAAGGCACCAAGATGTTGGATGGAGTTGCATTGCTGATCGGTGCTCAGGTTTTTATCACACAGGATACGATTCCGGTTACCGATTCCGATGAGCGCCAAAGCCTGAACGATGAAGGGAAACTGGACACGCTCTATTTTCTGCAGACTCATTATCGTGAGGAGATGGATAAAGACCCGACGGGACAGATTGAGTGGGGACTTTATCCGGTCTTTGGGTATTTTAATGAACATAGTGAAACACCGGCTATGAGCAATGATTCGCTTTCTTGGCCGCCGGCAGGTTGGCCGGCTGCCGGTGATCAGCTCAAGTGGCAAGGGGAATGGGACGGACGCTTTGGCAGGGGTGTGATTTATGCCGATCTGGAGACCTATTTCGTTGCCAATGATGCCCAGGATCAGGAGTATTTAGGTCCCGAAGACCGGGTTAAATATTATCCGCGTCCGGGTGTCTTTATCGGTGATAAACGACCCTCCGTGACGGTCCAGTATGGCAAACCCTGGGGCGGCATCGGAATTCGGGTGGAACAGCGCGGTTTTCAATGGAACAATCCCCAGGCGCGGGATGCGATTTTCTGGGAGTATAACATTGCCAACATTTCTGATTATGACCTGCCTGAAGTTGCCTTCGGCTATTGGGTTGACAATGCTATCGGCGACAATGTTGCCGGTGCCGGCGATGACGATGAACTGGGCTATTTCGATCGCAGTATTGATATGGCGTATTCCTGGGATATTGACGGTATCGGTCAGGGCGGTTACCCAACGGGAACGATGGGCTTTGCATATCTGGAGAGTCCGGGACTCCCTGATGACGGGATTGATAACGACGGGGATGGTTTAGTTGATGAAAGACGGGATAATATCGCTACAAGAAAAGTCGGACCCTACGAGGGCATCGCGAATTTGGCTGATTTTTTAAGATTTTACCGGTTAACCGAAGCGGACCTGAAAGAGCACTGGGATGCGGATGAAGATCAGGACTGGCAGGATGGCGAAGATTTAAATGGAAACGGCATATATGATGCCGGGGAATATGCCGGCGATGATATCGGTCTGGATGGTGTAGCACCCGGCGAATTGAATTATTATGGACCCGACGAAGGCGAGTGTAATCACAAGCCGGATTATGTTGAAGGGATTGGTTGTGAACCCAATTTTGCCGTTCTCGATGTCAGTGAATCCGATATGGTAGGATTGACCGCCTTTCAACTCTTTCCGATCCCGCCCCATCGTCCACCCTATACCAAATGGTTTCGGAATGACAAATCAATGTGGGAAGTGATTGGTTCCGATACCCTGATCGAATATCTGGGCAATATCAGCAACCTGGTGGAAACCTTTGCCTCCGGACCATTCCCGCTTTACCAGGGGCGCCGGGAACGGATTTCCATGTCGGAATTGCATTCTTACGATCCCCTCGAAGGACTCAATTCGGATGAGCACTCGGCACCGGCGCTCTTTGAACTGAAGCGCATCGTGCAGGTGATTTACGAAAAGGATTACCGCTTTGCCCAGCCGCCGAAAATGCCCACGCTGCAAGCCACTGCCGGTGACGGTCGGGTTATTCTGACCTGGGATAATATCGCCGATACTAAAACCCGGGATCCCTTTGTCGGTAATGTCAATGATTTTGAGGGCTACAAACTGTTTCGTGCCACGGATAAAAAAATGTCGGACGCACAGGTGATTACCGACGGCTATGGAACTCCGATGTTTATGAAACCCATTTTCCAGTGTGACAAAAAAGACGGTCGGATGGGATTTACAGACTTTGGGCTGGTCAACGGAATGGGCTATAACCTCGGCACCGATTCCGGGATCCGCCACTGGTTTGAAGACACTAATGTCCAAAATGGGCGCACCTACTATTATGCCATTGTCGCCTACGATTACGGTGCTCCGGATATCGGACCCGGCATCGCACCTTCGGAAAATAATATCATCATCAGTCTGGATGAAGCCGAAAATGTCAAGGGTTACAGTAAAAACGTTCAGGTCGTGACCCCGCATCAAAAAGCCGCCGGCTATATTCCGGAGGAAGTCATGATGTCCGCGGTTCAGGAAATTCTTGGATCAGGCACAGTTGTCCCTGAAATTATCGCCAACAGCAGTCTGAAACCGGGACACAACTACGAAGTGAGTTTCGGTCTGGATACCCTGGGAGTTATCGAAAATTATGATCATGGAGTTTATTATAGCAACAACAGTATCCGGGTTTTTGATGTCACTGATTCTAATGAGGTGTATCTGGAAAATTCCGACAATTTTACCGGGACCAATCTGGTCTATGATGACACCTTGGGGAATTGGTATATCAATACGATCGGGAATATTAAAACGGATGTATTTGATGGATTGGTACTGAACATTCAGATGCCGGTTCGAACAGCCCAGTATAATAATGCCGTTTCAAAGTGGGTAGTCGGTTCAGCGCCGATTACGGTTACGCCGACAAAAACAGAGTCTCGCTATTTCCCGTGGGATTATGATATAATTTTCACCGATGATGTCAGCTATACGGGCAAAGGCAGTACTTCCTGGATAAGGGATATTGACCACGTCCGCCAAACCCGTGATCTGCTGACGAGTGAGGATTTCAATTTTTATGTTGTCAATAAATCATTTACAGACTCGCTGGAAATGATGGATCTAATTGTACATGATCTGAATAAAAATGGTCAGTACGATATTCTGGAAGACCGGATTTATGTGGGTGCTCTGGATAGTAGCGGAAAATGGGTAGGCAGCGTCTTTGCTATTGATTTTCTGTCAGCCTACGGAAACGCAGACCTGTTGCCTAAGGCAAATGATGTTTACCGGGTCACCTTTATGCGCCCCTTTTATATAACCGATAAAATCCGGTTTAGTATTGTTAAAACCGATTCCATTGACCGACAGGCGTTAAAGCACACGATGAAAGATATTAAAGTAGTGCCCAACCCCTATGTGGCGACCAATGCCATGGAGACATCCGTTGCCAACTGGTTTCTCAATCAGCGACGCCGGATTATGTTTACCAATCTACCAGCCCGCTGTACCATTCGGATTTTCACAGTCAGTGGGGTCTTGGTGGACGTGATCCAGGTAAATAACAGCGCCGAAAACGGAATTGCCCACTGGGATTTGCTGACGCGGGAAAATCTTGAAGTTGCGGCAGGCATGTATATTTATCATGTCCAGTCCGAACTGACCAGGGATGAAAAGGTCGGCAAATTTGCCATTATTAAATAATTCAGACAGGGAATCAAGATGAGAGCGTTAATGAAATACAGCAATAAGAAACTCCCTCAGCATACTATATTCTTTGGTATACTTATAGTTACTCTTCTGCTTCAGACCGGTTTACTTGAGGCGCAGAAACCCTACCGTGTAGGCACGACTGCGGCAAACTTTCTGGAGCTGGGCGTCGGCAGTGACGGTAATGCCATGGGCGAATCTTATGTGAGCATGGTCGGTAATCTTTCGTCGGTGTACTGGAATCCGGCGGGGCTGGCTTTTATGGATCGCAATGAAGTGCTGTTCATGTACCAACCCTGGGTAGTGGATATCAGCAATGAATTTGTAGCCGTCGCCTATATATCACCGTCAGCGGGTACTTTTGCTCTGGCGATGAATCATGTTGGTTATGGTAATGAACCGGTGACGACCCTGGAAAATCAGGATGGCACCGGTGAATTGTATACTGCCAATGACTACTGTTTTAGTGTTACCTTTGCCCGCAAACTGGCGCAGTGGTTTGCGTTCGGGGCTTCTGCGAAGTATATTAGTTCTCAAATTTGGCATACTTCTGCCTCTGCTATGGCGGTTGATTTGGGGGTGAATGTGAATACCGGATTCTTTTCCGTGACGAATAAATATGAGGATGGAATGCGCATTGGGATGAGCATTTCCAATTATGGCTCCCGGATGCGTTATGACGGTATGGACCTGTTATTTCCGATTGATATTCTGCCCAATGAGGCTGGTAATTATAGTTCTGTTAAAGGCAAGTTTAACTTGCAGGAATGGGAGCTGCCGTTGATTTTCCGGATTGGCGTCTCGGTTCGACCGCTGGTGACCCGCTATACGCGTCTTACCCTGGCTGCAGATGCACTCCACCCCAATAATAATGCCGAGTCGGTGAATGTCGGGGCTGAATATGCCATCACAATTCCGGGCAGCGGGAGTTTCTTTCTGCGTGGCGGTTATAAATCTTTGTTCATGGACGAAACAGAATTCGGGGGTACTTTTGGTGGCGGGCTGAAGTTGAATTTCCTGAACAATTACGCCATTAAAGTTGACTATGCTTTCAAACCGGTTGGAATTCTCGGTAACACGCATTCCTATACCCTTGGCGTTATTTTTTAGCCGGAGCAATCATTGATTATTAAATATGCCCGACTATCTGACTGAGAAATCATCCAATGTGTTGTTGTTTTGGGTGGTAATTTTATGCCGTCTATAATTTGATTGAGATGGATCATTACAATTTAAAAATCACGTTTTTCGTGAAATCGCTCTTAATCGGGGTGGCGGTTTTATTCGGGGCTTGCAGTCAGCCGGAACCGGCGATTCCGCCGGAAAAAATATTGGCGAAAGTTGGCGACCGGATTATTACCACAGACGAATTTATCAGACGAGCGGAATATACAATCCGACCAACCTATTGCAGGCAGGACTATTACATTCACCGCAAAATCGTGCTCAATTCGCTGATTGCCGAAAAAATGTTGGCGTTGGAAGCGGGTGCGGATAATGAATTAGTGCTCAACGAGGAATTCCGGAATTATATCAAAGGACGCCGGGAACAGGCTATGCGGCAGGTGTATTACCTCCGGAAGGCGTGGGAAAAAGCAAATCCCGATACGGCATTGGTTAATAAGGTGTATCAATTGGCTGGTCGGAAATATCAGATACACTATCTGCGCTTGCCAGATGAGGCGACCGTGGCACAATTTTTACACTTGCATGCGATGCAAAATATTTCTTTTGATTCATTGGCGGCAGACCTTTTGAATGGTGCACCAATTCCCCAACGGGAGATCAGTTTTAAGGATGATCTGAGTGATGAATATCAGGAAATTTTTTATTCTGAGCCGCTGACGAAAAACCAGCTGCTTGGACCGCTTCAAAATCCCGACGGCAGCTGGATGATCATGCAAATCAGCGGCTGGACGACCGAGCCGGCTGTCAGCGAGTGGGACATCCGTCAGCGCTATCAAGATGTATACGACAAATTGAAAACCCAGGCTGCGAACCGGGTGTATTCAGCCGAGGTTGCCCGACTCATGCAGGGGAAAAAGATGGAATTGCGGGAGCAGACCTTTTTCCGGTTGGCGGAAATCCTGGCGCCGGTGTATCTGAAAAACCTGGATGATAAGAAGCGGGCTTTCAATCAACGCTTCTGGGGCGCCAACTCAGAAATCGAACTCGATCCATCCTGGAACGCCGATGTTGAACAGATTCGAGAAGAGCCGCTGTTGGATTTTGACGGAAAGGTTTGGAGGGTGGCGGACCTGGAAAAGGCTATTCAGTCGCACCCACTGGTATTCCGAAAACGGCAGATAAGCCGACGGGAATTTCCGGAACAGCTGAAATTGGCGATTGCCGATTTACTCAGGGATTTACGGATTAATACCGCTGCCTATCAGGCAGGTTATGATAAATTGCCAGAAGTCGAGAATTATACGGCTTTATGGCAGGATAATTTGCTCGCCATATACCAGCGGAACCGTTATCTGGAAAAATTCGGTGCCCTGGCTGAATTTGGAAAAAATTATACCAGGGTCATTGAAACTGTTATGAATCCGATTGTTGACAGCCTGCAGGTCAGGTACAATGACAAGATTCAAATTAACACGGAGGCTTTTGAAAAAATACAATTGACCGATATTGATCTTTTCGCCGTTCAAAAAGGGGTCGCCTATCCGATTGTCAGTCCATCTTTTCCGCTTTTGACGACCGATAATAAACTGGATTACGGTAGCCGCTTGACTATAACGGAATAAGTGGATTTTTCCATGCAAAGATACTTACTAATATTCCTGATATTGCCGGTCGTTGTATATGGCAAAGATTTCAAAGGGGCTGAATTACGGACAAAAAGTACCTATATTTACGGTCGTTTTGAAGTCAATTACAAAGCCTCTTATGGTGCTGGGCAGACCTCCACATTTTTTACCTATCATGAGTTGGGCAGTGGCGGGGTCAGCGAATGGAATGAACTGGATATCGAAATTCTGGGTCGCTATACCGACGATGTGCAGTTTAATCCGATCACGCCCGGACAGGCAAATCACGAACATCATCAATGGGTAAATTTTGACCCGACCGCCGATTTTTACACCTATGCCATCGAATGGACACCGGATTATGTAGCCTGGTTTGTCGAAGGGGAGGAGGTACACCGCCAAACAGGCGATCATATTACAGCCTTGAACCTGGATCAAAAAATCATGATGAATATCTGGCCGCCGGCGTATAGCTCCTGGGTAGGCACCCTGGACAGCCGCACGCTGCCCTTTTTTGCCTATTATGACTGGGTCAGTTATGCCTCCTATACACCTGGCTCCGGAGATGTCGGAACGGGAAATAATTTCACCTTTTTATGGCGGGATGATTTTGAGAGCTGGGATACCAACCGCTGGGCAAAAGCCTCCCATACCTGGAACGGCAACAACAGTGATTTTACACCTGATAATTGTGTGTTCCTGGACGGGAAAATGGTATTATGTCTGACCGATGCGGTAAACACCGGCTACACCGACAAAAATAAACCCTTTGTGCAATTTGCCCGTTATGAAAGGGATACCGTGCTCGTGGCTTTTTCCGAAGAGATTACTCAGGAGAGTGCAGAGAAAGTCGGGAATTATTTGATTTCAGGTGTTACGGTTGTAAAAGCGATTCAGCAACGCAATCACCGACATGTGAAACTGGTCGTTAAGGGGTTGGATGAAAACTCGAGCCACAGTTTGGTTGTATTAGGGATAAAAGACCTGGCTACTCCGGCGAATACTTTACTTGGACAATCAGTTTCAATTCAGACACCACCCGGCTGGCAATATCCGCTGAAAATAAATGTTGGTGGTGACGCTTATGGTGACTGGCTGGCTGATCAAAACTGGACTCACGAAGGGGATTATGGACAATTAGGCGGTACGCCGGGCAGTTTTTACGGACAAGCGATTTCCGGAACAACCGATGATTTGGTTTATCAGACTGAGCAGCGCGGTATTGTCAAATACCAGGTTCGTCTGCCTACCGGGGCTTACGACGTTACGCTGATGCTGGCGGAAAATTATTTTAGCGCGGCAGATTGTCGGTTAATGGATATCAATGTTGAGGGTGTATATGTGATCCGTGATCTGGATCTTTTTACCGAAGTTGGATCGCATACTGCGTTCCTTCTGGAAGTGCCCAATGTTTGGATTAACGACGGTATTCTTGATATTCATCTGGCAGACAACAAAGATTATACCCTGTTAAATGGAGTTATCATCAACCAGCATGTGAGCGAAACGGGACAATCTGAAAACGGCATTCCGGCTCACTTTTATCTGAGTCAGAATTACCCCAACCCCTTCAATTCGGTAACGACGATTGAGTACCGGACCATGAGTCCGGCGGACGTTACGATAAAAATTTATAATTTATTGGGTAGAGAGATCGCCTGTGTTGTCGATAATTTTCTGAATTCTGGTAAATATGTCATTGATTGGCAGCCTGATAATGTACCGGGAGGTCTCTATTTTTATCGTATGGATGTCAGCCATGCCGGGGAGTCTTTTTCAGAGACACGAAAGATGATATTGGTCAAATGATTGAACAAAGAAGGAAAATATTTATTATGAGAAAGTTTGTCTGGATTCAGCTTATTCTGGGATTATTAACTGCAGCAGTTTTAGGGCAGGCGCTGTCGCCGGAAGAAATCGCCGGGAAAGTGGCAAATCTGTTATCCCGGATGACATTGACCGAAAAAATTGGACAGATGAACCAGTACAGTAATAAGTGGGACATGACCGGTCCAAAACCGGAGGATGATGCCAAAGCCTATCGTTATAATGACATAAAAAACGGGAATGTTGGCTCCATGCTGAATGTCGTTGGTGCTGCGGCGACCCGTGCCGCACAGCAATTAGCCGTGGATAGTAGCCGCCTGCATATACCCTTAATTTTCGGGATAGATGTAATTCACGGATATAAAACATCTTTTCCGGTTCCTCTGGCGATGGCGGCGACCTGGAATCCGGAACTGGTAGAAAAGGCGGCAGCGGTTGCAGCTGGGGAAGCCGCCGCCGCGGGGATACACTGGACTTTTGCCCCGATGGCGGATATTTCGCCCGATGCCCGTTGGGGCAGAATCATGGAAGGTGCCGGTGAAGACCCCTATCTTGCCTCTCAAATGGTTGCCGCCCAGGTAAGAGGTTACCAGGGAAACGATCTGAGTTCAGAAAATACTATTGCCGCTTGCGCCAAACATTATGCCGCCTATGGTGCCGCCCGAGCCGGACGGGATTACAATTCCGTTGAATTGTCTCTCTATTCCATTTACAATATTTATCTACCGCCTTTTAAAGCCGCCGTTGATGCCGGTGCCGTCACTTTTATGAACGCTTTTAATACACTGAATGGTATACCGGCTACCGGAAACCGCTTTCTGGTCAAGGATGTTTTAAAAGGAAAATGGGGGTTCGAGGGCTTCGTGGTGTCGGATTGGTCCTCCATTGCGGAGTTGATTAACCATGGGGTAGCGGCGAATCTGAAACAGGCGGCTGAAATCGCAGCCACCGGGATGACTGATATGGACATGGAATCCTTTGCTTACCGGCGTCATCTGGAAAATCTTGTGCAGGAAGGAAAAGTTGATGAAGCCCTGATTGATGAATCCGTAGGGCGTATTCTGACAATTAAATATCAGCTGGGACTGTTTGATGATCCCTATAAATATTGTTCGGAAGAACGTGAAAAGACCCAGCTACTGACGGATGAAAATAGGGCAATTTCACGTAAGATTGCCGCAGAATCAATGGTATTGCTGAAAAACAGTGACAACTTACTGCCGCTGTCTAAGGATATTAAGTCCGTTGCTGTTGTCGGACCATTGTCGAATGACAAAGATTCACCGCTGGGTAACTGGCGCTGTCAGGCGGGCGCTGATAATGCGGTTTCTCTTCTGGAAGGTATTCAGGCGATAGTATCGCCGGAAACCCGCATTAATTTTGTTAAAGGTCTTGATATTGATAACAACAATGTCCGCAGTTTTGACGGGAAAATTGATGTTAAAAGTGTGATTAAAGCAGCCCGCCGATCGGAAGTCATTATCGCTGCCGTTGGTGAAACCGCCATGATGTCCGGTGAAGCCCGCAGCCGTATGGATGTTGGACTTCCGGGAAGGCAGCTGGAGCTGTTACAGGAGTTGAACAGGCTGGGAAAACCGATGGTTGTGGTCCTGTTCGGCGGTCGTCCGCTAACCATTCCCTGGCTTGCTGAAAACGTTCCCGCTATTTTAATGAGCTGGGAGGCGGGGAGTGAGTCGGGGAATGCCATTGCCGATATTTTATTCGGCGATGTTGTTCCTTCGGGTAAATTACCGGTGACTTTTCCGTATCATGTCGGTCAGGAGCCGCTGGTTTATAATGAACTCAATACCGGAAGACCACAACTGAATGATCAGCAAGGTTTTGTGTCAAAATATATTGACGGTCCCAAAGAGCCGCTTTATCCTTTTGGCTACGGACTTAGTTACACGGATTTTGAATATGAGAATCTGAGACTTAACCGCCCTGTAATCAGAATAGGAGAGCCACTCCGGGTAGGTGTTACTCTTAAAAATACCGGAAAATATAGTGCCCGGGAGGTAGTGCAGCTGTATATCAGGGATCTTGTTGCCTCCATTGCCCGCCCGGTGAAAGAGTTAAAGGCATTTGAAAAAGTGGAGCTGAAAGCAGGCGAGAGCCGGGACGTTACCTTTATACTCGATAATAAGGTGTTTGGATTTTATAATGATAACTATGAATTTATCGTAGAGCCTGGTGAATTTGAAATTATGGTTGGCGGAAATTCTGTTGATGTTATGAAAATTACCTGTAAAATTGTGGAATAAAATGATGACGAATATTAAACTGACTGCGCTCTGGCTGTTTTCCTTCTGCCTGATGTTGAGATGCGGTGGCATTGCTGAGAATCACGGCAATTCCCAGGCTGCTGATACCATCCCAATACCTGAAGGTTATGAACTGGTCTGGCATGATGAATTTAACGGTGCTGAGATTGATCTGACAAAGTGGGAACACGAGGTCAACGCCCTGGGTGGTGGCAATAACGAATTGCAATATTATACAGATCGGTTTCAAAATTCCTGGATTGAGGATTCGGTTTTAGTGATTCAGGCGATAAAGGAAAATTACACGGGACCGGAAGGGACCCGCGAATATACATCTGCCCGGTTGCGGACAAAGAACCGGGGTGACTGGAAATACGGGCGTTTTGAAATTCGTGCCAAATTACCCTGTGGGCAGGGACTTTGGCCGGCGATTTGGATGTTGCCGACAGATTGGGTTTATGGCGGCTGGGCAGCCAGCGGTGAAATTGACATTATGGAGCTGCTTGGTCACGAACCCCAAAAGGTTTATGGCACGCTGCATTACGGTGGGGAATGGCCGAATAATGTCCATACTGGTGATTCCTACTCATTGTCCAATGGTACGTTTGCTACCGGTTTTCACACCTTCACACTTGATTGGGACAGCACTCAATTTCGCTGGTATGTTGATAATATGCTTTATCAGACCCAGACTTCCTGGTATTCGACCAGACATGCTTATCCGGCGCCCTTTGATCAGCGTTTTCATCTCTTGTTGAATGTAGCCGTGGGGGGCAATTGGCCCGGGAATCCCGATAATACAACAAGTTTTCCGCAGCGCATGGAAGTAGATTATGTACGGGTCTTTCAAAAGAAATGACCAAAAATGCCGTTACTTCTGGCTAAATCCAATCTATGTCTGTTTACTGATCGGATTGTATTTTCTGGCAGCAAGCTGCACGAAAGAGGCTTCTACCGGTCCCCGTTACACTGAAATTTATAAAAATCCCCGTCGTAGTATAGAAGAGCGGGTTACAGACCTCCTCGCCCGGATGACACTGGCTGAAAAGATCGGTCAGATGATCCAGATTGACCGCGGTTTTTTACAAAATGAAGTGGATATCCAGACTTACGGGATCGGCAGTATTCTCAGTGGTGGTGGGTCGGTGCCGGCGGTTAATCAGCCGTCTGCCTGGGCGGATATGGTAGACAGGTTTCAAATTCAGGCTCTTAACTCCCGTCTGGGAATTCCCTTACTTTATGGCATTGACGCGGTTCATGGTCATAATAACGTTTACGGCGCCGTGATTTTTCCCCATAATATCGGATTGGGCTGTACGCGTAATCCCGATCTGGTACAGCGGGCTGCCCGGGCAACGGCGGAGGAGGTGGCAGGAACCGGTATTCGCTGGACCTTTTCACCCTGTATCGCCGTAGTGCGGGATGAACGCTGGGGACGCACTTACGAAGGTTTTGGTGAAACGCCGGAACTGGCAGAGATGATGGCAGCTGCCGCGGTTACCGGTTATCAGGGCGGTGATCTGGCGGATAATTCGGCTATTTTAGCCTGTCCCAAACATTTTCTGGGTGATGGTGGTACCACCGGCGGGCACGATCAGGGCAATACGGAAGCGGATGAAACCACCATGCGCCGGATTCATCTACCGGGTTATATAGCCGCAATTAACGCCGGTGCCGGCTCGATAATGGCATCTTACAGCAGTTGGAATGGTGAAAAGATGCACGGCAACTCCTACTGGCTGACGACGGTATTGAAGGATGAGCTGGGTTTTAATGGATTTCTGGTGTCCGACTGGAGTGGGATTGATCAACTGCCGGGGGATTTCGGCAGTGATATTGAAACCGCTGTTAATGCCGGAATTGATATGATCATGCTGCCGCAGCGTTATCAGGAATTTTTGGCTACTACCCTTCAGCTGGTAAATCAGGGTAAAATTTCTGAGTTGCGGATTGATGATGCGGTTAGCCGGATTCTCCGGCAGAAATTTGCGCTGGGACTGTTCGAAAATCCGTTCGCCGACCGGTCTTTGACAGCCGGAATCGGTTCGCAGACGCATCGGGATATCGCCCGGGAGTGTGTCCGCCAGTCGCTGGTTTTACTTAAAAATGATAATCAGGTGCTGCCTGTCAGCCATCAGGTGCGGCATATTCACGTTGCCGGGAAAAACGCCGATGATATCGGCAATCAGTGCGGCGGCTGGACAATCTCCTGGCAGGGCAGTTCCGGCGCGATTACTCCTGGGACAACAATTCTAGAAGCGATTCAACAACGAGCCGGAGATTCTATCCAGGTGACCTACTCGCAGGATGGGCTTGACGCGGGGACGGCTGATATTGCCATCGCTGTAATTGGTGAGACACCCTATGCCGAAGGGGTCGGTGATCGCAGTGATTTGAACTTTTCCCAACAGGATATTACAACGGTTATAAACTTAAGATCAGCGGGGATCCCCACTGTGGTCGTGATTGTCTCAGGGCGTCCATTGATTTTGGATAATTTAATCCTCCTCTGCGATGGAATTGTAGCCGCCTGGCTGCCGGGTACCGAAGGGGCCGGCGTCGCTGATGTGTTGTTTGGTGACTATGCACCGACGGGCAAGTTGTCCCATTCCTGGCCGGGAAGCATGGACCAGATTCCGGTGAACGTCGGTGACGCCGAATATGAGCCGCTTTATGAATACGGCTACGGGTTGACCTATTGAAATGAAAAATAAACATCCGGCGGAAGCATTTTTTCTCTTTATCTTAATGATTGTGGCTCAGCCAGGCGTGGCGCAAAATTTTGAAAATGTTTTTCAATTTTATTTACCGGCAAATGACTCCAGCACGCAGAAATTTCTGCCCTCTTTTCCGGTTGATCCGATTGAGGCGGATGAATTTGTAATGGTAAACAGCGAGGGACATTTTGCGGTAAAGGACCGCCGGATTCGGTTTTTGGGTGTGAATCTGGCGGCGGATGGCGCTTTCCCGACCAAAGCCAAAGCCGGTTTGATTGCCGGTCGGATGCGCAAGATGGGAATAAACCTGGTTCGCTTTCATCACATGGACAATCCCTGGAGTAGAGAGAGTCTATTCGAGTGGGGACAGGACACGCGTCATCTGAATCCACTGACCCTCGATCGTTTGGAATATCTGATCAGTATGCTGAAACAGAATGGTATTTACGCCAATATCAATCTGCATTGTTCCCGAACTGTTAAAGTCGCCGATGGAATTCCCGATGCCGATTCGTTACAGGATTTTGGTAAGGGTGTCAATCTGTTTGATCCGGATTTAATCGCGTTGCAGAAGGAGTATGCCCGGCAACTGCTAACCCATGTGAATCCCTATACCAGACTGGCGCTGGTGAACGATCCGGTGATGGCAATGGTTGAAATCGTCAATGAAAATTCACTTTATCGAATGTGGCGGGACGATGGACTGAAACATTTCAGTGAGGGCGGTAAACTGACCCGACGCCATAACCGGATGCTGGATGACCGCTGGCTGAATTTTCTGTCCGTAAAATACGGGACAACCGAAACCCTGGATTCTGCCTGGAATCAGAGCGCTGCTGCGATTGTCCCCGTCAATCAGATTCCGGACGGCGGTTTTGAATCACTGCCACTGGCGGGCAACTGGGAGATGGAATTGCATAACAATGCCAATGCACTGATGACCCGGGTTGCCGATGCCTATGAGGGTGAGCAATGTGCCCGAATCACGATTCTGCAACCGGGAACCGAAAGCTGGCATCTGCAATGGAAACAGCCGGCGCTGACGATCGAACAGGATTCGGTCTATGTAGTTTCCTTTGTCGCCCGTTCTGATGCCACGCGGGAAATTGAATTAGCGATCCTGCAAAATTCCAGTCCGTGGACCTGGTTCGCCGGCAGGAGTTTTCAAATAACGACCGAGTGGTGTGAGTTCCAATTCACCTTCCGGGCGCCTGCAATGTGTGCCGATAATACCCGTCTGGCATTTAGTTTCGGTCTCACCAGCGGCGCTTTCTGGTTTGATAATGTATTTTTCGGGAAACCGGCAGTTGTGGGACTGGAGGGTGACGAAACGCTGGAGAACCGGAATGTGCGCCGGATTGCTTACCGTGAATGTCTGAGTTATACCGATGCCAGGGTGCGAGATATTTCTTCCTTTTACATCGGACTGCAGGATGAATTGTTCAACGAAATGGCGACATTTTTAAAAAGCGACCTGGGTGTTCGGGTACCAATTACCGGGACGAACTGGAATGTGGGGATCGGCGATCTTGTGAGTCAGGCGCGTCTGGATTATGTTGATAATCATGCCTATTGGGATCATCCGCAGTTTCCCAATGAGCCCTGGTCAGGTACCGACTGGCTGATCCACAATACTTCCATGCTCACCAGTAAAATCGGCGGAACGGTCAGTGCATTGTTTGGCGGCGTTCCGGTTCAGGGCAAACCCTATACCGTCAGCGAGTATAATCATCCCTTCCCGAACAGGTTCCAGACCGAGGGAGTCCTGATGGCAGCCGCCTATGCCGGATTTCATGATATTGATGGTGTGATACTGTTTGATTATAACGGTAATTCGTCGGATGATTGGGAAACCGATTTTATCAGCAGTTATTTTAGCATTCATCGGAATACGGTGATGATGGCTTTGCTGCCAACCTGCGCCAAAGCCTTCCGCACAGCCTGTATCCAGCCGGCTAATGAGGTTATAACAATCAGCTACCATCCCGATGATATTTTGCTGGCTCCCAAGAATGATGGCGGCTCCTGGACCGGTCATTTTCCGGTTGCTCAGTCGCTGGCATTGCAGCATGCTTTGAAGATTGAGAGTTTTGAAGCGCTACAGAGAATCAAGCCCGTGAGTTATACACCGGCGTTTCCGGTGACAACAGATACCGGTGAATTAATCTGGGATAACGATCTTTTTACGGTTAATACACCGAAAATTATTGGTCTGACTGGCTGGCTGCATGATTATCAAAATCTGATTGTAGGTGACCTGGAACTGGTTGGGGCAGGTAATGTTGCCACACTGACCTGGATTTCACTGCAGAATCGCCCGCTGAGAATATCGAAAACGTCGCTAATAACACTTTCTACCCGCATACAGAATCAGGGCATGCTGTGGGATGGAATGCAGACCTTTCACGATAACTGGGGTCATGCACCGACGGAAATTGAGCCGGTGATTGTCTCTGTGAAGTTGAACATCAGTGCCGACTCGCTGCATGTTTTTGGACTGGATGGTAACGGTATGGAAAACGGTCATCCGGCAACCATCTTACCGGATGGAGATGGACGATTCAGTATTTTACTGAATCAGTTACAGATGCCCACAGTTTGGTTTGGAATTGAAGCGTTTGGTGATCGGATTGAAGAAAATGCGGTGGAAACGGTAATTATTCCTGAGAAATGCCGCCTGATGCGGATTTTCCCGAATCCGTTTAATTCCCGAACTTTGATCGAAATCAGCCTGCCGGATTCCCGGCAAATTGAGTTGTTCATTTATGATGTCAACGGGTGTTTAATTCGAACAATAAAACAGCATTTGACGGCGGGAAACCATCAGCTTGTTTGGGACGGAAAGAATACGAAGGGTTTAACGGTGAGTTCGGGGATTTATTTTATTCAGCTAGCCTCTGAGAGTGTTCATGATATTAAAAAGTGTCTGTTTTTACGATAAGGATAAAAACAAATGAATAAAATTGTCAGAATTGCCCTGTTAATGCTGATCAGCCTGCAGCTATATGCCGGTTTTTTTAAAACACTGGGGTTTGATATTCTTGATACTGGTGGAAACAAGATAATCCTGAAGGGTTACGGTCTGGGCGGCTGGCTGGTTCCGGAGGGCTATATGCTCCACACTCCCGGTCACGGTTCGCCGTCGTATATCAGAAATCAGATTATTGATGTAATCGGGGCAGAGGAAACGGCAAAGTTCTTCAAATTATACCGGAAAAATTATGTTGCTGAAGCAGATATCAAACTGATTGCTGATTGGGGCTTCAATCATATTCGCCTGCCCTTTCATTATGAATTTTTCTCGCCGATAGATTCTCCGGGTGTTTTCATTAATACCGGATTTGAGATTATTGATACGCTGCTGGTTTGGTGCAAGCGCAACAATCTCTATCTGATTCTCGATATGCACTGTGCTCCCGGTGGACAGAATTATGGAAATATCAGTGACAGCGACGGTGAAGCCCGGTTATGGACAGAGCCGGCTAATCAGGATCGGACAATCGAAATCTGGAAACGTATCGCCGCTTATTATGCCGATGAGGAGTGGATTATCGGCTACGATCTGCTGAATGAACCGGTGCTGCCGGAGGGCTATGCCAACACTGTTTTGCGTGATTTTTATATTTGCCTTGCCGGTGCGGTGCGGGAAGTAGATACCAATCATATATTGTTTATCGAAGGGAACTGGTATGCGACGGATTTCAGCGGATTGGCACCCCGCTTTGACAGCAATATGGTCTGGGCGTTTCATAAATATTGGAATGAAACTGATCTTGGTTCTATTCAGCAATACCGGAACCTGCGAACCCAGACCGTCACACCGCTCTGGCTGGGTGAAAGTGGTGAAAATTCCAATGGGTGGTATTATGAGACAATCCAGTTGATGGAACAGCAGAATATCGGCTGGAACTGGTGGGCGCATAAAAAGTTTGAAACGGTTACCAGTCCGTTATCGGCAACTATTACCCCGGAATATCAGCAAATCATTGATTATTGGAAGGGTAATGCAGCCAAACCGTCCAGGTCTTTTGCCATCTCAGCAATGACCGGTATGGCGAATAATCTGAAACTAGAAAATTGTAGCTTTCGACCGGATGTGATTGCTGCTATTACTGATCCGGAATTCGGAACCGTATCAAAACCGTTTAGCCTGAACATAATACCCGGGACTATCGAGGCGGAGCATTATGATTTAGGTAATAACGGGATCGCCTATTTTGACAAGGACTATAAAAAAGTCCGCTGGGATGCCGACCAGCCCTGGAATCGCGGCTCCGCCTTTCGGAACGATGGTGTTGATATTGAAAAAAACTCCGGGTTATATAATATTGGCTGGATTGAAGATGGGGAGTGGTTGAATTATACTGTGACGATTGTCTATGGTGGAAAATATAACCTGGGTTTCCAAATCGCCAGCTCTACCGTTACCGGAAATATGCAAGTATTATTGGATGATCAGGTAATTAGCGAATCGGTGAGCATTCCCAATACCGGGGACTGGCAAAACTGGCAGACTATTACCATTGAATCGGTGGAACTTCCCAGTGGGAATCATACTCTTAAACTGAATTTTATCAAGGGCGGATTCAATTTGCGGAAAATGGTTTTTACCTTGGTGGATAATTCCGTTATTGAGAAGTTGACGCCTCATCTTTATATCGGGAAAAATTATCCTAATCCCTTCAATGATCATACCACTATTCCGATTATTCTGACCCGCCCGGAAAATGTCCAGTTGCTGGTATTTGATTTGAAAGGTGCCATAATTACGGAGTTGGTTGCGGACCTGCTCCCCGCCGGACTGGCTGAGATTGTCTGGAACGGTACCAATTCACGCGGAAAAAAGGTTAGTGCCGGGATCTATTTTTACCAGTTAAATTTAAATTCGGTGCAACAGACCGTTAAACCGATGCTCTATTTAAAATAGATCTCAGGGTGTTTGAATCAGGGCGCCGAGCAGTTGGGTGTTCCAGGCGCCGGTTGTCCGGTCGTAAGCCCCAAATCCTGAGCAGAATTCCCAGTATGCCCAGCTGAAATTGTATTGCCGGCACAGATTAACGACATAGCCGGTCCACAGCCGGCGTGAATTGATATCGGCGCGGCTGTAGGCGCCGAATTCGCCAATATAGATCGGACGGTTTTGATCATCCGCCCAGGCTTTGATTTGGTTAAAATGATTTTTCATCTCTGAGACCTGGTTTAAGGAGGCAGACCAGGTTGTTCCCAGCCAGGCATCCGAACCGGCGACCCACTCTGCCCCCTGGTGGGTGAATTGGAACGGTTCGTAATAGTGAATTGTGACGATCAGGTTTTGTTCATCCTCCGGAATGTCCAGAGCACTCAGGGCGCCGATTCCACCCCAGTTCGCTGTGCCGATAATAACAGTCCGGCTGGGATTGGTTTGGCGGATAATCTCCAATGCTGCAGAGAAATACTGATTCCAAAGGTCCGGCGTCAGGTTGTCATGTGGTTCATTCAGTATTTCAAACAGCAGTTCGGGAGGATAATCCTGGAAAATCATGCTGATTTGGCGCCATAAAGTTAAAAAGCGATCCTTGTGGGCAGAAGGATTTTGACATATCTCTTCGTAATGATGGATGTTAATGACCGTAAACAGGTCATGTGCAAGAGCAACATTAATAACATGTTTTATACGGTTTGTAAAGTTGATTTCGACGGTGTATGGGCTGTCAACTTCTGCATGCGCCGACCAGCGGATTGGGATGCGCACGTGCTGAAAACCGGCTTCTTTGATTATCCGGAAATATTCATCCTGGATAGTGACGCCCCAGTCCCCTTCATCAGGCGCCTCGAGGGCGTTGCCCAGATTAATCCCGGGAAACAAATGGCTGTTGATTTCATAGGGATCAGCCGGTGTTTTATCATCGTTCTCCGGATAGGTAGCCGAACTTGACGGGCACATTATTGAAAGGCTGAAAATGGAGCAATAGAGAATAAGATGAAATTTCATTTTTTTCTAAAAATATTTTAGCACGACAGTCTACCGGTTTAATCAAATGGCTTCTACCACCAGATTATATAGAAGACCGCCAGAATTGCAAAGATACCGATCGCACCAACATTGAAGACAATATCGGTATGGAATAAGTCTTTCTCAATCTTGATTGCCTTTGGTGAATCTTCACTGGATTCAATCAATGTGATTATGACTACAATGGCACTCAGAATCAGAAATACGACGCCCATGCGGTTCAAAAACGGTAAAGCCGGGATCAGGATTTTGATGCCCAGTGACAGTGGAATTGTCAGGGCAGCAGCCCAAAGAGCTGAATTGGCGGTGGCTTTTTTCCAGAACAGCCCAAAAATGAAAATCGCAAAAATCCCGGGACTAATAAATCCGGTAAATTCCTGAATGAACTGGAAAGCCTGTTCCAGATTTGTCAGGGTCGGTGCAACCAGGACGGCAATAATCAGGGCTGCGGCGCTGGCAAGGCGACCGGTGAGGACCAACTGACGCTCGGAAGCCTCTTTTTTGATAATTTGTTTATAGATGTCCATAGAGAAAATAGTGGCGGTGCTGTTGACCATGGAACTCAAGGAAGAGACGATTGCGGCAATCAGGGCGGCGAATGCCAGCCCTTTCAGTCCTGTCGGCACGAAATTACTCAGCAGCCAGGGATAAGCCTCATCGGGTTTGGCAATATCGGCTTTTAGTGCAAAGGCAACAATGCCGGGAATGACCACAATTAAGGGGGTGAGAATTTTCAGGTAACCGCCGAATATCAAGCCGAGCTGTGCCGCTTTGATATTTTTAGCTGCCAGCGCTCGCTGGGTGATGTATTGATTACAGCCCCAATAGAAAAAATGTGCCATCCACATTCCGCCCAGGAGAACGCCCAACCCGGGCAGCTCTTTGTAATTGGGGTTAGTTTTATCAAGAATCATGTCAAATTTTTCCGGCGCCTGTTGCAGTAAGTCGCTGAAACCTGCCAGGACGCCATTGCCACCACTGACGGCATTCAGAGCGAAAAACGTTGTTACGAGTCCACCGATAATCAGGACTGAGACCTGGACCACGTCGGTCCAAGCCACAGCCTTGAGACCGCCGTAAATGGTGTACAGCGCTGAAAAAACCGCCAGCCCCAAAATGCCCCACATGAGCGGAATACCCATAATAGTTCGAAGAGCCAGCGCGCCCAGGTACAGTACGGAGGTTAAATTGACAAATATATAAAGCAGCAGCCAGAAAACAGCCAGACCGGTTCGAACCCGGTGATCATAGCGGATTTCCAGCAGTTGAGGCATGGTATAGATACCCTCTTTTAGAAATATAGGTAGAAAGAATTTTGCGACCACGATCAGGGTAATGGCGGCGGTCCATTCATAAGTGGCAATACCCAACCCAATCACAAAACCGGAACCCGACATACCGATAAACTGTTCGGCAGAAATATTGGCGGCAATGAGTGAGGCGCCAATTGTCCACCAGGGCAGGGCTTTACTGGCTAAAAAATAGTCGCTGGAATTTTTTTTGTGCCCCCTCTTTTCCCGGGAAACCCACAATCCCAGTCCGACGATAAACACGATATAACCGATAAAGATAACATAATCCAAAGGTGAAAAATTCATACAGTTAACCTCTCTTAAAATTGTAATTGGTGGTTTGGTGGTTTTTTAATTAATAATAACTTCATTACATCAGCATAGTCAAAAACCGAGCCATAATTGGTTCTGAAATATTACCTGGATTGATAAGGGCGGAAATAGTATTGATTACCGGAAAAGTCAGGTGGTCAATTTGTCTGTTTGGAGTGTGAATAGCAAAATTGTTATCAGAATAATAAGCTACACTTTATCATTATTGGAACGGAATAGTGGTAAAGACTATTTTATGAGTACAATTTTACGAGTAATTGTATGTTGCGGAGTTTGCATGAGAAGGAGATAAATACCGCTGGGTATGGAACCGGCAATCCAGACTATCTGATAATTACCCCTATTCATAAATGAGTTGATCGGGGTTGCCACCAATTGACCGGCAAGGTTGACCAGGTAAATTTTTACATAACCTGGCTGTGGTAAATTGAATGAAATCGTCGTTGAGGAATTAAAGGGATTGGGGAAATTGTGCAGGGAAATATTTATATCGCTAGGCAGTGAAACAGGAGCACATGTAACTGAAACGGATACCGGTGCGGCGATAGCTTGCGACCAGTTATCACGGTAGATTATTTTCTGTGCATGTATACGCTTTTTAAAGCTTCCACATTCGATGGTAAGTCCAGCACCAAAGGTAGCAACCATCACTTCGCCACTGGTCAAGAAAAAATCGGTAAACCGCCAGTTGTCCTGATTATCGGGGATTATTGCGATTCTTGCTTCCCCCGGCGAAAAACCGATATGCGGAAAATAGGCATAATCCAACCGATTGTCCTGAATTGTAAACAAGGGGTTGTTCGTCACATCCAGAATTATGTGGACCTGACTTGAGGAGGCTAAATTATTTGGCAGGACTGTTAAATCTATTGAGGGGAGTCGGACCGGAGATTTGAGAAGAAGGGAACTGACCGATTCTGTTTTTATAAGGTTGTTAATTTTATTATAAAATGAAAAAGTTATGCTGATATCTCCAATACTGTCGGGAATATCCGGTACTAAATCGGTGTAGTGATATTGAGAAACAGGGGAAAAATCAGAGACTGGCTGCCCATTGATGTCAATTATTATTCGTCTGACCGAATCTGTAATAAATAATTCTACCGGCACAGAGTGCCTGTAAATCTGCTGATTTTTTGGTTGCCAGACAATTGCCTGATTGTATTTTGCATAGGCATCCCAGACCGGTCGGGGAGTCCCCTCCATATTACCTGGATTGCTGTCAAATTCCATTAATCCAAACCACTCTTCCGGATTGTCGTCGTGACTATTTTCGTCTCCACCCTTCCACCAGCCATCGTGGTACTGAAAAACACAGCCGCCCTGTGCGCCACCATCAATTAACTCGCGATACATGAGTAAATTTCCTTCGGTCTGCTGGTCAAGAGTGTTGCCGCCATATCCGTAGGAACCCCCAGCGCTGCCGGGTGAGACGGACAAGCCGTATTCAGTGATTATGAAAGGCATATTTTGAGAGCGGTGCTCCCTGATAAATTCACAGTATCCGGCGTAACCGTGGGAGTGACTGATTAGAACGGGATTGTAAATATAGAGATTGTAAGCACCAATCTGAAACAGATCACTGCGGATGTAATCTCCCACAGCCGTATTGGAAATTGTTACCGGTACGCCGGGATGATGCTGGTGAATAAGATCAATGCATTCTTCCCAAAGTGAGACCAGATTTTCCGGACCACCGGTGAGGATATCTGTAACCAGGGGCTCATTCATAATAATGTAGGCGAGGATACAGGAATAGTCTTTTGTGTATGAGAGGATGTTGTCAACATAATTGATGGCGTTGTCAATATAGGCAGAGTCGCCATAGTTACCGTGTGGATCAATCCATATTCCAAAGAGTATTTTTAATCCAGATTGTTCGACTAATGCCAATTCTTCCTCTCTTAAAGCGCCCCAGGTGCGAATGGTGTTGAAGCCGGCATCCTTGATACGCCGGAGATCAAATGAGATTAGCTCAGGATCAAAATCATATTCCCAGGGTACCTGACCGGGTCTTGTGTGGGTTTCATATCCGATGCCTTTGATGAAGAATCGTTCATCATTAACATAGTACCAGCCGTCCCGAATTTCGAAACTCCACAATTCAGAAAAAAAGATGACAACAGTAATGATAAAATTATAAACTGTTTTTTGATAGTTAGGCATAAAGCAATATAGTAAAGAAAATACAGAATGGAAATATTCAAGGAGTCTATAAATTTTTGAAAAGTATGATGTAAAAATTTTATCAAGAATTCCGTATCCGTCGTATACGAATATTTTTAGATTTCTTTATTATATTGGAACGTAACAACCATCCCAATCCATCTAATCAAAGGAACTATATCATCTCTGTAGTTCATCGAAGAAGCCGTGTGGAAATCATGTTCTATGGAGCAATAATAATGTGTTCTGCTTATTAATAAATATCAATCCAATTTGAAACAGGTCCGGTTTTTCAGGAATAATATTGTAAATAGCTGTATTAACATGGCAATAAATACCCTTAGAGAGTAAAAATAAAAATAAAATTTCGATTGAACTTGACAATTAACAAAAAAATGGATATTATACACAAACGTTTGCATATAACGTTTGCGTTGTTTTGAAAGAGGAAAATTCGATGAGGAGAAAACAGACAATGATTGATAACACGGTACATCCAGCATTTATAGGGAAAAATACTATTATGAATTTAAAGAAATTGGGACTATCGATCATATTGTTAATAACGTGCAGCTTCGAGTCAATAGCTGCTAAAAACCCGGTCAATTATTATCCGGCTAATGTTTTTTTTGAGAAACTAATTAGAGTTCCCCAAAAAATAAGTGTGTACCAGTACTCAAGTCATAATAAGAAAGGATTCAACAGTGACGAAAACTGGCCGCTTTATGTAGACGAAAATGGGGATGAGGTCATTTTTGATGCTGCAGGACCAGGCTGTATAAAGAGCATGTGGGCGACGTATCTTGATTCATCGGCTACGATAAAATTCTATTTTGATGGTGAAAAAAAGCCCAGCTACAGTATGAATTATGTTGACTTTTACAGTGGCAGCCATAAAAAGTTTCCCGCTCCTCTATGTACCTTTGAAAGGCGAGGGACTTGTTGTATTGCGGAACCAAATGCCGGAAATAATTTTGTGCCGATTCCGTATGAAAAATCGTTGAAAATTGCGGTACAAGGACTTTCGCGCTTTTTTCATATTATCTATGAACGGTATCCGTATAATACACCTGTAAAATCGTTTACAGGGCGCGAGGATCTCTCTGTTCTGAAAGATTGTTTTCAAAGAACCGGTGAGCCTCCTATGGATTTAAACGGGTTGTAGGTATTTGATGTTTCTACCGATGAAATAGAGCCGTTACAAACGTTATCTTTGTTAAATCTTGAAAACGCTTCCGGGATTATCAGGATGATTGAAATGGAAGCAGATGGTTCCCAGGAATTTTTCCAGAATGCCAGAATCAGGATGCGCTGGGATCGGCATAATCGGTGGGATGTCCAGTCGCCCATCGGGATATTTTTCGGGTCTGCTGTGGAAGCCGATAATATGCGGTCACTAACATTACGAGTAGAGAAGCTGGAAATCGGAAAGGTACGTCTGAGCTGCTATTTCCCGATGCCATTTTGGGAGAGTGCCGAAATCACTCTGGTGAATTTATCCCAGGAATATAAGGCGCCGTTAAATGCCAGGTTTTATGTTGATGAAAATTCCGTTCCAAGATCTGATGGGACGTATTTTACAACGATGTACCATGAAGGTGAAACGGTATATGGACATGATTGGTTGCTGTATGAAGGTGCGGGTACGGGATGGTTTGTTGGCGTGGTACAATCGATGCAGTACGGGAATTATTGTGAAGGGGATGAGCGCTTTTATATTGACGGAGCGGTGTCACCGCAGATTAACGGAACCGGTACCGAAGATTATTATCTGGCTTGTTTCTGGTCGAACCTGGATTTTGATTTGCCCTTTGGGTGTGTGGTCGGCGATGTTTTGAAAAAAGGTGGTGGACATTGGAGGGGTCAATATTTTACTCCTGCCTGTTATAGCCGTTATCATCTGGAAGCGCCGATTCCTTTTTATTCATCAATCAACGCCCGGATACAGCACGGAGGATTGAGTGATATTCGGTCGAATTATCGTAGCCTGTCATTTTGCTACATAAACAAACAAGCAGGGTTACAGCAGACCGATTATCTTGATCTCGGCAATAGTCTGAGTGAAAAAATACATAATTATCAAGCCACCGAACAGGGAGAAGTTGTAACTCTTGAGGCATATCCTGAGGGGGAGTATTTTGAGACAAAATTGCAGGATGATGGTCGGTATCACGGATGAGGAGAAGTCAGTTTTACTTTGGCAATAGACTCAAAAAATCAGGGGGTCCGGTTGAGACGCCGAATTGATCAGGGGATTCCATGTCAAAAAGCACAGGTATATATTGATGGAAAATATGCAGGGTGCTGGTATTACGGTTATGAAAATGAATATCTGCGGTGGTTCGATCTGGATTTTGAGATTCATCCGGATTTTACGCAAGGTAAGAATGCTGTCAATGTCAGGCTTGTAATAGAATCAGGAGATAAGAGGGACGTAGATTTATTTTCTGATTTTTCATACACTGCCTTTTGCTATATGTCGAAAGATTAGAGTGGTGATAAAATTAATAACGGAATCTGTTATTCCCAGCCAGCTCCATTACAGCTCCGGAAATAAGAGGGTCAATCTTATCTCGTTTTCTGAATTGGATACCCCGGCACCGATGGAAGACATTCAGGCTTTGATTGCGTTGAGGCTGATTTGATATTTACTGTAACAATCTAGAGACCTCTTCTAAAGCAAACGATTGCATTCACCGGAGTTGCGCTGATCATGCTGAATTTCCAGATTTGTATCGAAACATTTAATAATTATAAAAGCGGATGAATTCATGCAGGAAAATGAATATGTCATCGGTATTGATTGTGGAACACAGAGTTTGCGCTCCGGAATATTTGATTTACAGGGCAGTTTAATTGTTCAGGCAACGAAGGATTATCCGGTATTCTATGATCATCTGGGCTGGGCGGAGCAATCTGCCGAGGATTGGTGGCAGGCTGCTAAGATTACCATTAATGAATGTTTAGAAAAATCAACAATCGACCCGGTTAAAATTATCGGCATTAGTGTTGACGGTACCTCCTGTACTGTTCTGCCCGTTGATAAAGAAGGAGAACCTCTGAGGAGAGCTTTACTCTGGATGGATATTAGGGCTCACCGAGAAGCCGAGCGGGTGAATGCCACCGGTCATCCGATTTTAAAATATGCTGGCGGACAGGAATCTCCCGAATGGATGCTTCCCAAGGCTCTCTGGCTAAAAAGAAATGAACCGGATATTTATCACTCGGCATCTAAGATTGTTGAATGTACTGATTGGCTGATGTACAAGCTGACCGGTCGCTGGACCGCTTCGAAATGTAATGTCACCTGTAAATGGAATTATGCTTCGCCGGAAGGCGGTTGGGCAGATGATTTATTAAAAGAGCTTGGCTTGGAAGATATCAAGGTAAAGTGGCCGGAGGATGTCTTGAATTTGGGTGATTATACCGGTCAATTGACCGAAAAGATAGCCCGTGAATTGGGATTGAATAAGAGTACCATAGTTGCTCAAGGAGGGATTGATGCCTATGCCGGTATGCTGGGATTGGCGGCTGTCAGACCCGGGAGAAGGGCACTGGTGATCGGGACCTCGACCTGTCACATGGCTTTTTCCGATCGACCGATATGGAATTCAGGAGTATGGGGTCCCTATCCGGATGCTTTGATACCGGGTAACTGGGTTTTGGAAGGCGGTCAGACGGCGACCGGCTCCAGCGTACAGTGGTTCATTCATAATTTTTGTCATAAAGAAAAACTGGCAGCGGATAATACGGGTATTAATCTTTACCAGCTCCTTGATGCGAAAGCCGAAGAAGCAGGTATTGGCGCCGGTGGATTAGTGTTGCTGGACTATTGGCAGAGAAACAGAAGCCCCATCAGAGATTCACAATTAAGAGGCGCAATCTGGGGGCTCAGCCTGAAACACAATAACGGTCACATATTGCGTGCTATTTACGAGGGGACAGCCTTTGGCACGAGAGCCATACTCGATAATCTTGCAGCCAATGGATATTTTCAAAAAGTAGAAGTTTGCTAAATGGAGCCAAAAAGGAGGAAATATGTTTTACACAGGTATTGATCTTCACAAAGCCACTTCCTACTTGACCACGGTCGGCGAATCGGGTAACATTCTCAAACGACAAAACATCCGAAACCATCCGAT
>DSAS01000046.1 GCA_011046365.1 Fidelibacterota bacterium | reverse complement strand
TTCCTTTAATTAGCCGCTAATAACATTCTGCTCAGATTTGACAGATAATCTTGATAACTATCGTGCGCTGAGCCTGGCGATAGCGCTCCGGAGGTCGGTTGGATGTGTGGTAATAGCAGGCGTCCAGCAGATTATAGACAGCCGTCTGGAGCTCCAGATTGGGAAGTGGTTTATAATTGATCACGCCATTCAAGACAAAATAGGGTTCGACATAATCGCTATCTGTCGTAGTGATGTGCGCCGGATTTTTACGCCGTCCGAGGTAATTTGCCCGCAAATTAAGCTTTAAATTATGCCGCAGAGTATAAGCGGCGCCTATATTAAAACCGTGAAGGGCGATTTCCGGGACAGTGCTGCCGTCGTCATATCTGGAATCGGTAAAAGTATAATTGAAGTAAATTTGAGTCCTGTTACGACTGTATTCGACGCCGGTTTCCAGTCCGGTTGTATTCAGGCGGTTGGCGTTGATCCATTTGGTTTCGGTCTGGGTCAACTTATCGTAAATCTGGTTTTTATATAAAGAAAGATCAATTCTGAGATGGGGTATGGGCGTGTGAATGGTGGTAAGTTCCAGGGACTTCATGCGTTCGGGATTGAGGCTTAGGTTACCGTCGCCCCAGTTGTAATCCCACGGTTTCGGAGCGCGGAAGGCTTCGGTGTAGAGCAATTTTACGGTATGATAGTTCCGGGTATAGACGATTCCCAAGCGGGGTGTATAGACGGTTCCGTAGTAGGTACTCCGGTCGAGACGAATCCCGCCGGTAAATTCAGCCGTGGGATGAAATTGATATTGTGACTGCAGATAGAGACTGAGCAGCCGGTTTTTCTCAAAGTCGGGTGCGGCGGGTTTGGGTGGTGCTATGTCCGGATCACCGCTGTGGGTTACTGAAAAATCCGCAGATAGTTTTTCGTACTCCATAACCGCACCGGCGGTCAGATTGGCATCCTCATTGAATTGATAGTCAAACTGTTCTTCGATTCCCACTAGTGCATTGGGACGATAGTAGCCGACCTGTCCCAACGTATCGGTACGGATGTAGGCGATGGTATTGTCCATTACGGTGGCATTTCGGTAGTAGAGCGAGGATTTAAGCGACCAGTCGGATTTTTTATCGTAGAGGTTTCTGAAATAGGCATTGATAAAGCGAATGTGAAAATTGGTCCCGGAATCCAGGTAATCGGTTCCAGTGGATTTATAGTTGGTTGTGCGGGACGCCTGTTTATCCTGGAGTGTCAGACCGAAGTGGCTTTTTTGATAGTTGATCCGTGAGTCGAAGCCACAGACTTTCTCGAAATTTTCCATATTTTCCGACCAATTATTGTCACCGGCAGCGCCGCCGAGCTCAGCCTTTTCGGTTTGCTTGTAGTGAGCGGTGAGGAATACGCCGAGATCGGAGTCGGCAGAGTGAAAGGCATAAGAACCGTCGGCGAACAGACTGCCGAAAGAACCACCTGCCAGACTGGCGCTTGCCCGGGGCGAGTTTTCGGCATCTTTGGTGATAATATTGATAATGCCGGAAATGGCGTTCGTGCCGTAGAGGGCAGAGGAGGGACCGTAAACCACCTCGATCTGTTTGACATTCTGGAGATTGTATTGATAACCGCCGTAAAATCCGCCGGAATTCAGTTCATTGATCTGGATCCCGTCAATGAGCACCAGAATCAGATTATTCTGGCTGGGTGCGCCACGCTGGAAGGAGTAGCTGTTGAAGCCCTGAATATTGCGAAACTGAAAGCCGGGCAAATCCGCCAGCACATCTTCCAGCGTCTGATAAGCCCGCTCTTCGATCTGTTTGGCGGTGATGATCCGAACAGTTGCCGGGACGCGTTTGATGAGCTGGTCCCGTTTCGTGGCGGTTGTGACCTTGATATTCATCAGCTCGCTCAGGTCCATTTCCAGCCAGTCTTCGAATTCAGACTCTTGACCAAGCAGGATGCTGTAATAAAAGAGGACGAGCGAAAAACCGAAAATTTTCCATCTGTTCAAAGTCACATCCAGTCGTGATTAATTGCGAAAATTGATTTTTATTCGCGATTCAAAATAGCCTTTGATTGTATATTAATTAATAACGGTCTGAATGTCAATCGTGATCATGGCGGGAATGTGCCGATTATTCCGGCAGCCAGCAGTCACCGGAAACATCACTTTTAATCCATTCTCCCTTTTCGTAGACGAGGTGTCCTTTGACCATGATGAGTTCCACTTTCGGTTTGCCGATCATTTTTTCGGAAAAGAGTACCAGGTCGGCGATTTGTCCGGGGCGGATTTTGCCCCGTCGGGGGGTTAGCCACTTTTCCGCCGGCTCACCCGTTCTGTGGAGCAGCTCCGCACCGGACAGTTTGCGGACCGGCTTGCCGGTATCGGAAAAATCAAGGTATCCGTTGGGCAGTCCGAGCCAGTTGCTAAGGGTGGCTGTTTGCAGCGTTGAATCGCTTACTGCCAGCCCAGTAAAACCGCGTCTGAGATTACGCAGAAGCCGGAGTGAATCGGCGCTGCTGGCGACCTCGGCGCCAAGGATCAGCAGTGCGCCCCAATTACCGGGAAATTCTGCTTTCCGGATAGAAGCCTGCAGAGAGGGTAATGTGTTGATCTGTTCGGCTTTGAGAGAAACCAGAATGGTTGTATAGCCATTCTGCGCCATTTTGGAAATTTGCCGGATGAATTTATTTTCATCAGTAAAATAATTGGTTGTACCGATCAAGCCCGGCGCCAGGAAAAAACCGGTACCTTCGACAGTGTCTTTGGCGGCAAAATAGTCCAGATCGCCATATTCGGCAATGACTCCGATCCGTTCCGAACCGGGGTCCTGAGTATCTTTCAGATGGTAATTGATGGCAACGTCCGCCTTGAAGGGCTCATTACCGGTGCCGTCAATGAGTGCTACGTCGCGAATGACCAGGTCATAGAGGTCTTTGTCATTGAGCATCAGGGCGTCGTAAATCGCCGGATTGGCGGTTTCGTAACTTCCGTCTGCAATAGCATACAGCGAAGTTAAAATGGCGATGAAATTCATCTTCTGTAGAAAATCGTCGCGGTTATGAAACCAGCCGCCGGATTCGATCAGAACCGTACTGACTCCCCAGTTCTGCATGGAATCACCGAAAGCGCAGGGCATGTAATCGCTGTCATATTTAGCGATATGCCCATACAGATAGGGACCCAGCGCCTGATAGATCACCGAGACCAGTTTCTTGGCACGGATGCGGACCGGATTGTCGGCGATATGCTCATCAAAGGGTGGCGCCATCAGAGCCATGGCGACCAATTGGTTGGTATTGCCCACGGTTCGCCGCTGGCTCTGATCATGCAGGTTATAGCCGAAGGCAGGATTATATGTTTCTTTCAGCTGAAAGAGGATTTTGGCTTCGGGGGATGACCGGTCACGGGCGTCGCGATTGATATCCAGATTCTGGGCATTGCGGCGTTGAAATTTTTCGGTGCCATCGGGATTAAGCATCGGGACAGCCCGAATGGTGAGATTGTCGAGTATCGTTTTGGCGAAGGGCTGATTTTGATTAGTAAGCAGATAATTAAAGATGTCAAACAGGGCGGCGGTGGCGGTGGGTTCATCGCCGTGCATCTGACTCCAGAGCAGTACGGTGACCGGTCCTGTTCCCAGCGACGCCAGGAAGATAGGACGATCCTGAACAGAGCGCCCAACTTCGGCAACGTGAAATCTTTCCGGGAATTTTTGTTTTAATTTTGTCAGAAGGCTGTCAACCTGCTGAATTTTCAGAGTGTTAAGCGGCAGTGTGCAAAAGCGATTAGCATTGTAAGTGGTCTCTAGTTCGGGATGATGAAAGTTACCCTGAGCAAAAAGACTCGCCGTCAGGAGGAGTGGAATCAGTCCTGTTTTTCGAAGTATAGTGATTAATTTTTCCATGACTTCTCCATTTGAATGCAATTATTAAAAAATAAACTCAATAGCGATTTCGAAGGTTTTTTGGTGTTGGATGCGGGTGTGCCGGCTAATCAGGTAGTCCAGGTCTGCCACCAGGCGCGCATTTTCAAAAATAGAACAGGCAGCGCCGGCAATGTAGCGTTCCTGATACCGGTCGTCACCGGATAGTTGCGTCCGCAGCAGATCGTAGCGCCCAAATAGGCTGCCTCCGGAACGTCCCAGCCGCAGTTCGATGAATTGGGAGTGCCCCTTTTGCTGCAGCGACGCTCCATGTTCATCTACAAGGGTGCCCAAAGCATCGCCTTTTCCCGTATACAGTGTGGAGATCAGAACAATATTTCGACCTTCGAGAGTGAGACTGAAGGCGTTCAATGTAAAGTCCGGCGCAGTTGCGGTATTGCCTTTTCCATAAGCGCCGATATAGTGGCACTGAAATCCGGGAATCCGTTCCGGAACCGGTCGGAGCGACAGTCTGCCCTCGATAAGTTTATTGTTGTTATTTTCAATAGCATCGTAGCCGGCGCCGTTAAAAATTCCAACTGCGAAGCTGCCGTATTTACCGGGAAAATTGTTATTGACGGATCGTCGGAATTCTTCATTTAACGATTCACCAAACAGGGCGCTGAATATGATGCCGTAGTCGGCGGAGCGGAGGAGCGAGCTGCGTTCCAGATACATGGGACCCTGGACCCGGTAACGGTTTACTTTTTGTTCGAAGTCAATCCAGGGGCGGTGTACGAGTCCCACTTCCACGAAGGGCTTGGTGAAAAACAGCAGTTTATGAAAAGAATAGCGCAAATAGCCGTATTTCAGCCGGATTTCGATGTCGCCCTGACCGTCACCTTCCTGATCCACAGTAATATCCTGGGTGATCCGGGCGGAAAATCGTTCATTAAAGGTTTTCTGGATGGTGACGTAGCCCCGTTTGAGAGTAAATTCATTGAGCGCAGAGTCCTCTTCGGAGTGATGCTGCCAGGCTAAAAACCATTGACCGCAGAAGTTAAGATTTTCTCTCACCGACGAAGGCGGCTTTGATTCTGGCGCTGCCTGGAGTGAAGTCATGGTGAAAAGATACAACAGAATCATAGAGATAGATTTCAATTGCGGCATTCCCTTTCCTTATTCTTTATTGATAAAATATTTTTCAATCAGCTCTTTTTCATGAGATGATTCAGCTTTCTTCAGGTATTTGGGTTGGGCGGTCATTCTTCTGAGTCCGGTGAGGGTCTCGTGCGGTAGTTTTGCGGTAAATTGACTGGTATATTTTGCGGGAATGTGACCGCCGGGCTCGGTCAGCAGACGGTACTCGATGCGGGTCTGATCATCATCAAGATATTGAATCGTCCAATCGGCTTCCATACGTGTCATCCGGACGCAGCAATCTGAAAATGGCAGGCGTTGGTCGTCAATGTTTCTGGACTGGATATACAGCGTTTTATTGACGGTGTCGAGAGTCGTCGTGACGTGAAGCACCGCATCCCGATCTTTGAATGGGAAGGGTGCATGATGACGATAGTAGAGGAGCAGGTCAGATTCAGCAGTCTGATCAAGGAGTCGCGCTTCGACGCAAGCGGGCATCCAGTGGGGGTAATTGGTAAAATCTCTTAGGATTACCGCAATGATATCCAGGCGGCAATTTAGGGTAGTAATTGCCTTGAATTCAGGAGGTTGGTCGTCGTCGCCATCATTTCTGAAGCTGCAGATGCCGTCAGATTCGTTCAGCAGCAGCCAATTCCAGTCCTGAGCGGGACATATAAGTGACAGTGTGATGAGAATAACGATCAGTTGTTTATGAATCATAATGTTAAATCGGTGTTGCACCGGACCTGAATTTGATAAGATCGGACTGCGGCGACGTTCATCTCAAACAGGCATTATCCCGGTCGCTTCCAGATAAATCCTCCGGTTTTATCAATATAACCCGAAAGCGAGCCGGTAACAACGGCAGCCAGTCCGTTCTGAAAATTCATGGCGGAATCAAATTGGGGTGCGATAACAAAATTTCCGCCATGGTCAATATAGCCCCATTTACCGTCAATTCTAACGGCAGCGAGGTTCTCACTGAAATCCAGAGCATGTTCAAATTGCGGTTCGACGATAAACCTCCCGTCTGAGCCGATAAAACCCCAGCGATTGCCGACCTTGACCCGGGCAATGTGATCCTGAAAGAGGTGAGCCAGATCGAACTGCGGTTGAATTTTCAGCTGACCCGCTTTATCAATATAACCGTATTTATTACCGTTTCGGACCAAAGCCAGTCCGTTCTGGAACTGACCGACATTTCCAAAGGGCGCTTCGAGCACAACAGTTCCGCTTTTATCAATGTAGGTGAAATATTCCCTGACCGGCAAAATGAGGAGATATTTAACCTGTTTTACCATCGCCAATCCGTCTGAAAAGCGGTGGGCTTCGGAAGTGCTGAAGATCATTTCAAATTCTCCCGCAGTATTTAAAAAACCAAACTGCTTGCGTTGGGGGAGCAACCACATTTTCCGTCTGAATTCCACCAGCGCCAGCCCTTCGGAAAAAGAAAATACCCGGGCGGACTCCGGTTCGAGGATGAAATCACCCGCTCTGTTGATCATACCCCAGGAATCGCCGATTTTTACTGCCGCACCGCCCTCGCTGAAATTCTGACAATCGTCGAATTGCGGTGCAATGACGATTTTTCCGGTAGTGTCAATAAAACCCCACTGACTGCCGGACTTCACCGCCGCCAGTCCTTCGCAAAAGGGGCGTACTGCGCTATAAAGGGGCTCGATCACGAGTTCGCCAGAGCGGTTGATAAAGCCCTGTTTTGAATTGATTTGCACGGGATACCGGTTTTGGGCATTTATTCCGTCAGCGGAAAGACCGATGATGACTGTAATCAAGATAAGTCGAAATTTCATAGATACTCCAGTTTAGCTAAAAGCGCATATGCTTGACCGATTCGCCGCGGTTAGCCAGTTCGAGCAGCGCATCAATGCCGATATTAAGGTGGTTTTTCACATATTTGAGGGATACCTTTTTATCGCTCACGGCGGTCTTGATCCCTTCCGGAATCATCGGATTGTCCGAAACCAGCAACAGTGCGCCGTGGGGAATTTTATTGATAAAACCGACGGTGAACAGGGTAGCGGTTTCCATATCAATGCCCGCCGCCCGGATTCGTGTTAAATAGTCCTTGAATTTTTCGTCGTGTTCCCAGACGCGGCGGTTGGTCGTATAGATGGTACCGGTCCAGTAATCCACCTCGTGTTTGCGAATCATGGCTGAGACCGCCTGCTGCAGACGAAACGAAGGCAGCGCCGGCACTTCCGGCGGCAGATAATCGTTGCTGGTACCGTCGCCCCGGATGGCGGCAATCGGCAGGATCAGGTCGCCGACTTTGATTTTTTTCTTCAGCCCTCCGCATTTACCCAGAAAAAGGGCGGCTTTAGGATGCAATGCTGCCAACAGGTCCATGATGGTTGCCGCCATGGGACTGCCGATACCGAAATTGATAATGGTAATATTATTGGCAGTGGCGGTCTGCATCGGTTTGCGATTACCCCGGATGCGGACATCGAAACGCTCGGCAAAATGGCAGAGGTAGTCGCTGAAATTGGTCAGTAAAATGTACTCGCCAAATTCCGATAGTAGGGTTCCGGTGTAGCGGGGTAACCAGTTCTGCACAATATCTTCTTTATTTTTTAAGCTCATTTATTCCTCAATTTTTAATAGAGGTAAGTTATAAGGAATCGGGATTCCTGCAACGATTAACTGTGGTAGTCAGTAGAGTTAGGGTTCTTTATTTATGAAAAATGCGCAGGATGAGTGTCAACAGCAGACTCAGCAGAATCATCGTGGTGATGGGAATATAAATGCGGGCATTCGGACGGTTGATGATGATATCACCGGGCAGATGCCCCAGGGGAATTTTACTGAGCCAGGGCCAGAAAATTCCGATCAGGGTGATGATGATTCCGACTATAATAATTATGCGGCGCAAGGTGTCTAATCTGTTTTAAATATGAAAAAATAAACAGTTAACATAAAGATTGGTGTATAGAGTAAAGCCATTGTCCAATAAGCAAACGGGTGCGCTGACCAGGCGCCGGCATTGATCGTGGCGTATCCGAATATCAGCGCCGAATAGAGCAGGATTGTCAATGAAATCAAGCCGGTTTTCAATGCCCAGGGTTTTGATTTGAAAAACCCGTAGACGAAGATCAGCGACAGAAAAATATTGACCGCATCAATAATCCCGTTGCCGACCAGGAAATGTTCTGCCTGCGGTGACCAGCCTTGTGGAGGCGGCAGGGCAGGGAAGGGCAGCTGGGCGGTTTTTATGTATATAATCAACGCCCGGAACAGCGCTAGGAGATGCAGACTCTGGACGAATCCAAACCATGCAATCATAAAATTCAGTGAACTTCGTTTCTTCATATTTCAATCTGCTGAATCTACTGGATTGTCAAATCGGTCAATATGTAATGTTCATAGGTATCGATTAACCGACCGGTTTCTTCCAGTTGCGTGCTGATTTCAGTCAATCCCAGAATCGTGATAGTGCGCTGCAATAAGCCTTCTTGACTGATAAAATCGGTTAAGCGGATGTCTTCATCCCACTGACCATCATGATCAAGGTCATATAAAGACCGAATTTTATAACAATCGTAGGATGTGTTATTGATTCGGAGGGTCTCTTTGCCTTCAATTTTTCTATCAATGTGAAACGGACCCTGCGTGGTATTTCGATAAGTCCATTGTTCACCAATCCTTAGAGGATAGGAGAGCACTTTTACCGGTGGGTCTTCGAAATAAAGCGAGTCCGAAACCACCTTTCCAATGGGAATACATGCTTGAATATAGTCCAGGATCTGATTGTAATTATCAAAATAGGTGTCCTTGAAACGGATGCGTTTTTTCGCGGTGGTTTTTGGCAGAATCATATTACCGGCAGAATGGTATGCCAGCAAATACAATCCGTCCGTTCGGTTCTGATAATATTGCACACTGGTAAAGGTATGGGGGCCATCTTGTTCCGTACCGATCATTTCGATGGTCTCGACTGTATCTCGTAAGATTGTTCTTCCGGTCACCGCGTTGGTAATTTCCGACGAATAGAGCAGCGAATCAAGATACTGTTTAGAATCAGTCGTATCGGTATAAAAGTAAAAGGAAAGCCGACGCTCGTATTTCCAGACATTGCCGGTTTGCAGCGGATAGATAAAACCGGTGTCCTCATCATCTCCATTGATATCTAGCAGGCAGGCGCGGATCATCGTCAACAGAATAAGTATTGATAACTTTGCATATTTCATAAAAAATACCGGTTTTTGACGCATTAATATAAGCAAAAAAATATTAAGAGGCAGTAAAAATGGGATTAATGCACAGAATATCTCTGAAAAGAGCAGCGCCAGCGTGTATAGGGTCAAATGCTGATGGTAATTTATTCCTATCCACCCAGTTATACTTCGTTGATTATGGCTTTCGGCAGGGAGGTGGAATATCAACCGTCATTTCAGCAATACCAGTTTGTGATGTAACGCCCGGTTTTCCTGACGCAATTGAATAATATAGACGCCACTGGGCAGGGGATTGACCCGCCGGTTGGTTCCATTCCAGGTCAGGCTATAGCTGCCGGCTTTCTGGAAATCCCTGGCGAGGGTGATCACTCTCTGCCCCAGAATATTGAATATTTCAAGACAGATACGGCTGTCTTCCGGCAGATCGTAGCGGATTGTCGCCATTGAATTGAAAGGATTTGGGTAGCTCTGGTATAACCAGAATCTTTCGGGAATTGCGGATTTTTCGGAGATGCCCGAGATATACGTAATTTCAAACCAGTGGGTGAACAACCGATAACCGTGACTGTTCAGTATTTTCAGCATGATCGGTCCGCCCGACCAGCGGGATGTTGCAATACTACCGGTGTAGGTTGCAATATTTTCAACGGTATCCGGACGGATTTCCAGTTTCAGAGAGTCAATAAAGTCATCACAATTATCATAAAAACAGGCTTTGATGGCAGAGTCGGGTGAATCTTGGATCGTGGCACTGAGCACTAAGGTATCGCCGGTGACGGGGGTTACAGGATTGATGTTGACGTTGACGCATTGAACAGTTTCAAATTCAAGAAAAGCATGCGACGGTTCGGGAATCGAGAAATCTTGATTTCTGTCAATAAAAGATGACGTCCAGGATGGAATTTCCGGTGGTGTTTCCGAAACCAGCATTGCCTGCCAGGCTTCATCGGTCAGGCGATCTGCCATCGGGTGCTTGAATTCATAATAGGAAAAACCGGCACCGCGGGTTAACACAATTTTATCCTGAACGTTGACGGCGACATAAATCTCAAAGGGATATCCAACCCCCTCTTCGAGTACTTTTTCGGAATTACTGTCAGTGTGGACATCGGCTACGACAGCCATCCCCTCGTCGGTTTCATCGCAAATCGAACCTGCGAGATCGTCGGAAAAGGTGATCAGGTTTTCAAGACGTTCGCCAATTGTCCAGATCAGGTCAATTTCTTCCGCCAGTAGTGCCTTTTGGGTCAATTCTTTCTCGGCAATATTTTTTAATCCCAGGAGCAGGGATTCAAAATTGACCAGTTTGGAATTGAATTCCTCTAATAATAATTCCTTATTATTCAACCCGGAACGCATCAGATTTGCCAGCGATGCCAGACGGGCATACAGATGAGGATTGGGTTCCACATATCCGTATGTCCGTGACGGCGGGTCCGGTATGCCTGTTGCAAAGCTGGTATAACTCTGTTTGGCATATAATATCGTGTCGTGCCTCAATTCCGCCCAGGATGCCAGCGCAGCGTACAATTGTTTCAGTGTCCAGGCGGCTTTTTGCATGAACGCCGGGTAGCCTTCACCCTTTGCTTCCAGTAGAGGCATCAGACAGTAGAGCCAGTTCCAGTAGAGGTTCTGTACCCAGACTGCGCCATCCAAGGCAGCGAATTCCCGCTTGAGTGCCTCTAACTGTTCATCATACAATTGATAATCAGCGTCTCCTTCAGTCCAGATAATTTCTTCGGCTTCCAATGATCTCAGCACCGTCATAACGTCCAACCCACGCGGAAACCCGCGGATCGGTCCGGCTATACTTTGAACAAGCGTAAACGGTTCACCGGAACCATAATGAAATTTTACCTTATCGTAGACCAGTTGCTGGAACATGTAGGAATCGGGAATAAAGCGATGACCCATCAGACGGAAGCCTTTGGTCATATTCTCGAAATCCTGTTGGTCGGTCACCCAGTTGGAATTGATCAGCGGGTCGCGCAGCTTTTTGGCTTTGACAATAAAACTGTCCAGCAGAGCAAGGTCGGCAATATCGCTGACGGTGAGCGGAACGACTCAATCGGTGCCGTATACCTCATCAAATACTGCCAGATAGTCATAGATATTCAGATCGTCGGTTTTACCGACAAAGAAGACTGTAGGGTCGTAAATCCGTTCCCAGACGTCCAGCGCCGGTTCACCGTTGACGGTTAATTCTCGCAGTGTTTTTGTAATCAGGATCGCCTGGAGTGTTTCTTCCCGACCTTTCTGAATACCCGCCGCGGATGTGTCCGGTTCGAGGCGAAAAGTCATCCGTCCATACCACATCATGGACCTGAAATAGGATGACAGCGTATCATTGCGAGTATAGTGTCCCCGGGGTATATACTGACTGTAATCTTCAATGTATTCAATCTTTTTGCTGTTGAATATGGGAGAAAGATGAAATCCTGTATGCGCCGCAATCAATTCCAACTCCTGATTGACTAAATCCATGACGAAGTCCGGAACTGTCGCCGTGGAATCTTTTAATAGTGTGGCGACGGCACAATAGGAGACACTTTTTCGGACAATGGCTTTCAGGCTGTCGTTAACGATTTCCTGATAAAGCGATTCCATGGCACCCAGAAGCGCTTTGTTGAGATTGTCCAGATCAAGAACAAATTTTTGTACCTCCAGCGCCCGCAGGGCATAATCATAAATAATGTGAAATGTATGCAGCATGGCATCGGTGGACACGAAAATAGGAATTTCGTTTTCCTTGCAATCCTTGTAGATGTCGTAAAGCTCTTTGTAGTCCGTGGGGCGAATGAAAAAATAATTATCTCTTAAATTAACCAAATCCGACTCACTGAAACCTGACGTGTAATTCAGAATATTCGAAATATTCAGAAGATTGTCATCAATCGTATACGTTACCGCATCGGGTGTGATCGTTACCGGATAGACATGGTAGGTGCCGAATTCGGTCTCGATATCGGCAGTGATATCGGCGATCATCTGTGAATGTAGCGGAAACGAAAAAACGAAAATGATGGCGATAATGATGAATATACATCCAAAGCGCTTCATCGCTTCATCTCCTTTTCTAATTTCACAATAAAATTTACCATTTTATCGTGATAAAATCATTTTTCTGATCTGGATACTGCTATCGGTGATCAGACGATAAAAATAGATCCCGCTGGCGGCGTCCCGACATAGTTGATCTTTCCCGTTCCAGATTATCTGATATCGTCCGGCATTGAAGTAGTCATCGGCGAGAACAGAGATTCGTTGTCCCAGCAAGTTGTAAATTTCCAGCCGGATGTGAGATTTTTCCGGCAGATCGAAGGCGATCGTAGTTTGCGGATTGAAGGGATTCGGATAATTTTGTTTCAGTATGAATTCGCCCGGCTGGATATCTGGATATCCATCTCTTTGTGTTGTGGTCAGAATTAATTTATAAACACCGCTTTTTTCTGTTCCGATATAAAGTTCATCGATTCCGGCATTTTTTGCTAAGCTGGAAACAACGACATTTTTCCATTCATCGCCTACTTTTTCCCAGTTTTTGGCTTTGTTGAATGATCTTACAATACCATTTTTTCCGCCGACATACAAGATATTCTCAGGACTATCAAAGAATATGCAATATACCTGCTCCAGACCGCAATCGATCTCGATGAAAGATTCTCCATTATTTGAACTTTTATAAAGGGTATTGGGTAAGTTATGATACGAGTACCCTGCAATTAGATAAATAATATTTAATGAGTCCGGATCAGATACAATTTTTGAGATAAGACACTGGTCGAATGTAAAAACTTCTGACCAGTTTGCACCTGAATCCGTGGATCTGAATAAATTCTCATACCCGCCTGCATATAAATATTTCGGATTATTTTTTACGGTACAAATTGAATAGATATCGACAGGGGCGAATTTCGATGTTCCCAGATATTGCCTCTCAACCAATGGCAACCCATTACTTGATAAAAACCAGCTACTCCCCTCATCGACTGATTTATAAATACCGGCATCCAAACCTTCAAAAGCTGTCGTACATGTAATGTATAATGTATCACCATTAATAGCCAAATCTCCCGGATTACAATAAGGCAAACCACTACCGCAGTTTTCCCACGTTTCATATTGATCGTCTTTACACTTAGCAAAAGCACCTCCTCCCAACATAAATACGTGCTGATTACTTTGATCCATGAACAGTCTGTTACCTACAGAGGATGCTAGAATTGTATCCCATGATGCATTGCTATATTTTAATAAAGTTTTATCGTATCCCGCATTTACAATCGAGAGTAATTCCGCATCGTTTTTATCATTTATAAGAAGGGAATTAACACTGATATTACTAATACCATTTATTAATCGTGTCCATGTCTGCCCTTTATCGGTACTTTTCAATATTGTACCAGTAGATTCTTCAAGAAGATAGAATACGCCATCGCTATTCTTGGCGTCAATGAAACGACCATCTTTAAGTTCCTGAAATGTTTGCCCAAAATCGGAACTTACCATAAAACCACCTAAATGAGCGGCATAAAGAACATTTTCACCTCTATTATCGCATAAAACGCCGTGGACTTGAAGGCCAAAATCCTTTCGACTCCAGTCTGTCCCACCATTATCGCTAATGAGTAATCCATCGTGGCTGGTTGCAACCAAAATGATATTGTTATTTAATTCTGACACTGATATATCATTGACATAAGCAGGATATGTAGAGAAATCATAGGTGTCCCTCAATTTAATCCAATCCTTACCCAGATTGGTAGATTTGTAGATTGCATCGCTCGTACCTATGTAAACAGTAGATGAATCTAAAGGGTCGGTTGTTATCACAGAAATATTATTTAATCCAAATTGATAGTCAATTTTTTCAAAGGTTGCTCCACCATCAGTAGATATGTATACGCCGTCATTATTGCCAATAAATACAACATTATGAATTTTTGACGAAGTAGCTACAACTCTCGCAGGTGTAAGCATTTCCTCCCAATTTAATCCACCGTCTTTACTTCCCATTATACCACTACTATAATCTTTGATGGAGCACCAGCTAAAATAAATATGATCCGGATTATCGCAATCAATAGCGATTGAAGAGATTATTGTATCACCACGGAAGCCTAAATAGTACCAACTACTCCCAGAATTGTTCGATTTGAAAATGCCCCCATAATATGTCCCTGTATATAGAATTTCGGGGTTGGATTTCGATATTTCGATACATTTAAACTGTCCACCGTAAGGACCGATTGAATCAAGGGATGCAGCCTGTAAATTCAAAACTGACAATAAGACAAGAATTAATATGTCTGAAGATAAAATATTTTTTTTATTCATAATGCCCTTGTTTATTTTTCTCTTCTCAATTAAGCCTGTTATTTCATTGTCAGAGACAACCTGAAATTTACGACTTCATCTTACCAAAATCATTTTTCTGAATTGAATATTTTCATTTGTAACAAGACGATAAAAATAGATCCCGCTGGCGTTCTTATTACCTTGGTGATCTTTTCCATTCCAGACGAATTGATACCTGCCGGCATGGAGGAAATCATCGGCGAGAACAGAGATTCGTTGTCCCAGCAAGTTGTAAATTTCCTGCCGGATGTGAGATTTTTCCGGCAGATCGAAGGCGATGGTGGTCTGCGGGTTAAACAGATTCGGGAAATTTTGATACAGTTGGAATTTTTCCGGTATGGTCGGCTGCCCGGATTCTTCATCGGTGTTGGTCTGCCAGAGTTCGAAAGGATCGTCGGAGTCGGAACTGAGATATTGCATGAGGCGACCGAAGCAGTAGATGTTTTCATAATCAGCGTCGCTTAAGGGCGTATTTTCCAGCTCCTTGATGGCTATATCTCTCGGGAAAATAAGCAAATTCTCAAAAAGTTCCAGTTTATCCAGATATTTTTTCAGCATTACATTCAAATATTATTTGAGCAGGAGTGCTTTTCTTTTTAGGTTAAAATTTTTCCCCTGCAATGAAATAAAATAGATACCGCTTGAATAGTCTTCGGCATTCCAGGTTATATAGTGGTTTCCTGTACTATTTGGACCATTAAAGAGAGTTTGCTGAAGATGTCCGTTGATGTTGTAGATCTGAATAGAAATAAGATCATTTTGAGGCAGATAATATTCAATAATCGTCGTAGGATTGAATGGATTTGGATAGCAATTCAGCAGGGCATATTCCTGTGGTAATTCAGATGTATTTTGGATATCGACAGCATTATAACAGTCACTTTGATGAAAGGAAAGCACACTGATCAATTTTTCGCTTTTTGTACCCGGAATTGTGAAACTAAATAATCCCAGGTTTGTATTGTGGAAATTTAATGTATATGCTCCGGGCTGAAATGGTCCAAAACGGGCAGATAGCTCAAATGGGCAGATACAGTCGCATGGCGCACCGGTATCAGTCATCGTAACATGAAATGTATCGTTGTCAAGCCAAGCTTCCCATTTCGTCTGCAGGCAACAGTTCAGATCAGTAATGTCCCAGTTCAGAATAAGGTCGCTACCGTCAATATCCAAAACGATATTTTCATCTATGATGAATTTTGGAGAACCCAGCTTACCATCAAGGAAATCCAGGATATATTTGCCGGCAGGGATTGGACCAAAATTCGCTGTCAGATATTTGGCACATTTACAGTTGTCAGTATCATCGGTATCGATCATCGTAACATGGAGAGTGTCGTTAGACAAATTCGCCATCCACGTTGGTGCGACATCACAATTAATGGAATCAATATACCAGGTTAACAACATATTCGCATTATAGGTTGTTGTAAAAATGCTGCTGATGTTCTGCACCTGGCAGTCGGATTCGTAGTGATCAATCAGAGGAATTTCGGTTGTTCCGGTTGTCGATTTTGAAAGATTCAGGCATTCTGCATCGGAGTGCGAAAGTAAACCGGCATCTGGAATAGTGAACGTCGTATCCAGAACCAGATTTTTATCACCGTTAAATACATTTGCTGTTTCGATAAATAAGTGGTAATGCCCGGGACCCGGATTGACAATTGTCGTTATTAAATCAAAATAACAGTTACAGTAATACCAGGCATGAGAAGTGTCATTTTCCAAAAGGTATATTGTCGAATCAATCTGCTTGACTTCCATTTGATAGACCGCACCACAATTGCGCCAGGCGGCAATATGCTGAATTGAGAGACTGTCGCCCTGATTGATAATATCGAAATACTCAATGAGGTGCTGGCTGAATAAAGACGAAGAGAAAATCATCATAAAAATTAGTTTCTTTTTCATCTTTCTCCCCGATTGTTGCGTAATTCAATTTATAGCTTGCTTCATAAAAATGCAATATCGTCAGACATCACCAGCTATACTCCAATCCGATATCCCAGCTGGCGGTTTCCAGCAGATTGCCCACCGAGCGAACATATAAATCAATTCCGGAAGAATGCCGGTAGGCAAAGCCGATGTTGATATTAGAGCTGCGACTGAAATCTTTCGCCGGTTGCGAGGAATATTCCTCGTAGCGATTCAATTCGGGATCATCCACGATCAGCACGCTGTTCTTCCACTTTTTCGATTCGATCTTCGGGTATAGCAGGCGACCCTTTTTCTGGCTGTCTGTCAGATAGTAGTGCATTTCTCCGGCGAAAATCAGATGAAAACCACGGACCACCTGGACTTTTAGACCGAGGGGAATATGAACCGAGAACCGGTCGGATTCAGCCGTGTACTCATAATATTTGTCATGTGTATTCAGATAGGCTAAAGTGTGGGGATCGTAATATTGATAGGTGTAATCCGACGCCGAGTAGTAATCGGATTCATCCCTGGATTCCGTCTTGTTATGCTGCCGGGTGAGTTGCAGTCCGCCAAACAGCGACCAGTCATCTTCAGGATGATAGACCAGTGCAATGAACCAGTGCCAGTAGTCGCTGTTTTTTGTGCCTTTGCCGTCGAAATTCTGCCGGCGGGCGGCATGATAGATTTGCCTTTGGAAATGGTAGCTGTTGTTGTCGTACGTGTCGTAGGTTCTGTCCCGGAAGGTGGTGTCTTCGCTGGCAGAGACCAATCCGAGATCGGATTTCAAGCTGGAGTATTTCAAAAAAGAGCGAAGGGTCAGCAGGTTCGAGATTTTTTTCTGATAGCTCAATGCCAGGGTTTTGCGGTTTGCATCGGCGTCACAGGTCTGATTCATCGTCATATCATAATCATAAAAGCTAAAATAATCGGGGTCGGTATTCCGTTCTGACCAGGAATAGGAAGTGTCCAGAGATGTGGATTCTTCGGTGGACTGACCGGTGATCAGCTCGCCATAGGCACCCCAGCTGGTCTTCTCATTTGCCTGAAAGATGAGTCCCAGCCCCAGAGTGTATTGATCGCCGCTGATGGTCAGCGTCTCGTCATTCAGGTCGGCAAATTCCGAGTGGGGATAGATGCCCCATTTGGAGTCGTAGAGTTCACCATCCAGGCGAAAGAGATAGTTGCCGATTTTCAGCCCCAGATGCAACCGGTCGGTCCATTGGTAAGCGAGCATCAGATCGGTCTGAAGACTGTACACTGTCTGCTGGTTTTCGTCAACCTCCAGCCGCTGCGGCTCCAAGTCGTTCATAATTGCTTGGTAATCCATATAGGAATTAGCCTCGATTGCCCGGTAATCCCAGTAATAGGTTTCCCGAAAAGGACCGTAGTCAAAATTGGAACGGTTGATGAGCCCGATTTTCAATTTTTTTGAAACCGGCAGCAGTAGCGCAAGATTGTAAAGCGGCGTGGTCTGAATACCGGAAATATAGGTCTGCTGGAACCAGGCGGGATAGACGCGATAATCGGCGCTGGTGTAATAAGAGTAGGGTTGACTGGATTGAGCACTATTCCCGAAATCCAGATCGAAGTAGATTTTGCGGTTCCGCAGGCGCCCCAGAAAGGCGGGATTCCATGCCAGATCGCCGTATTCGTTAATCAGCATACCGCTCACATCGCTGGTGAAGAGATTCATTTCAATGGTCTTAAATTGATGGGACTCCAGAAAATAGGGAACGCTGGGCTGGCGGGTCAACGTCGCCGATACATCGGCGAAAATGACTGCCGTAAGTACGATTATTGTAAAAAGAAAAGCTGCTTTTTGCATCGTTTTGCTCCTCGATTTATTCTTCGTATTCCGGTTTCACGATTTTACCAATAAACAGGATTGTGCCGCTGTTGATTTCATGTATCGCAAAAACGAACGGACGATCCACCCGCATGGTTGGTCCTGAACCGCCGACGGAAGTCAGCGCCACTTCGACTGATGTCACCGCAGCGGCTTCGGTGCCCTCTTCATTGACATCCACGAAGGTTTTGTGTTTTACCTTGCTGATGTACAGCTGCACTTCCGGGTTGATTTTCGAGAAGTCAGCGGCATAGGGATCGAAAGCAACCGCCATGCCCATGGCGCTGAGCTCGTCCTTTAGTTCGTTTTCATATTCTATTTTGAATTTGGGCAGGTAAAGATTGATTTCGGTGGGCTCCAGCTGATCCAGCCAGGCATTCCAGGTGGCATAATCGAGACCGGCAATGAATTCGTCAATATCATGGTCGTAGGTGGGCAAAATTACCATCATTCGAAAGGCACCGTCGCCGTAAGGCAGGTCAACCGCCTGGAATTGATTGGTGCTGAAATAGGGCAGTTCGCACTGATAGGTCATCAGCTGACAGTCACTGGTTTTTTCACTGGTCTGATAAAATGGGGCGGTCTCGGTCTGTTCCGGATCGAATTCGTAAGTCCAGCTGCCCTTGAAATAGATAGCATTGATCAGAAACATTACCAGATCAGCAGGTATCGGTGCGTTAACGATTTTCTCGATTTTATTCTTTGTATTCTCCCTGACCCAGGTGTTGATAATATCGGCGGCGTCGGAGCGACCGAAATCCAGACTCCGCACCAGGGCATCGAAATAATATTCGTTCGTATTGATAAAAGAGTCCTGCACTGCGAATCCTGCCCGACACCAGATGGAGTTGGCGATTTCGAAAATCACTTTCGAGTCAATGCCGGTTAACAGTGCCATCAGACTTTGGTAGGATTTGTTAACATCCTGTCGGGTCAAGTCGTCGAATCCGAGGGTCGTCTGCATGGCACTCAGGGTCGTACCGGCTGAACCGTTAACAGTCATTCCCAGTGCCAGGGAGACGCTGAGCGGTGAAATGAAGAGATTTTGATCCGTTTCGGTTTCGGCGATTTGCTGAAAAAGCGTTAGCCCGAATTCATTGCTCGATTCTTTAAGTAGCATTTCGGAGGGAGTCAAATCGCGAAGGTTTTTTGCTTTGTCGTCGTGATTGTTGAAGATATTCGAACAGGCGATGCAGCTGAAAACAACGGTTAATGAAAACATAAGAATTAATTTACGCATGGTCAGGACTCCTGATGTTTTGGTTTAACGGCTGATTTAATGTAATCCGGCAGACTGCCGGTGGGCAGGAAAAGATTCAGTCCCAGTTTGATCTGGGAATCGGCAATCCCGGTATAATTGCTCTGATAGAGAACGCCGGTGTCAATGGAGAGCCATTTGGTGAAGAAAAACCTGACACCGCCGATGGCGACATAGGTGTGGGATAGTTCGATCTCTTTTGTTTCCAGGTTGTATTCGTGTTTGGAATCGGTCTTTACTTCCACCATCAGTTTGGTCTGGGGATTGTATTCGATTTCGAATCCGGCGAATCCACCGATCAGGTTTTTCTGCTTTTCTTTCGGAGCGTTGTTATCCTCCAACCAGACGTAATCCACGGTCATATCCTTAATGCGGATGTCGGTCAGCGTCAGACCGCTATGAATCCGCAGCGGTCCCAGCGGCAGGGTCGCCACGCCGTACATGACAGTGAAACGGGTGCTGTAACCGATCGCATTCAGGGCACATTCTTTACGCTGGGTAAACTCGTTGTAGATATAAAAGTCGCTGTTGGCGCTCAGCGCCTTGGAATCGCTCGTAACCCCTTTCCAGTCGGCAGAGCTGCGAATGGCAACAGCCAATTGGGGAGAGAAGCGCCAGCCGAAAAGGTTTTCCGGGATGATCTGGATTTTGAATGCGGATGTCGAAACGGAGGGTGAACCGTGGGAGATATTGTTAATCAGCCCGACAGTACTGAATTCCACTTCGGCGATATTTCCCAGCCCCATACCGATCGTACCGAGGAAGGACTGCTGAACGGCTACACCGAAAGCTCCACCGCCCATCAGGCTGATGTCTTTTGAGCCGAGAACTCCGGCGGTGGGAATCGTAAACAGCCGGGGTGGATCAACACGTCCGGTAATGAATTTGTGGTCGTAAATTTGTCGTTCGTTGTGCTCAATTTTCCAGGCATTATACTCATCCTCCAGCGGTTCGCCGCAATTGCTGCAGAACTTGCCGCTGATATCGTTTACCTGTTTGCAGCTGCTACAAATCAGCTCCTGTGCCGTTGAGACCACCAGAGTCAGCAACAGTATCGTTGAAAATTTGATTAATTTTTGAGTTTCCATGAATGCCTCCACCTTTTACCCGACATCTCTAAAGTGACAAATATCGTTCCAGTTTTTCCGAGATGAGAAACAGGGGGTAAAATGTAGAAAATCCTTAAATATTTGAGGATTGCCTCAAAATTTTGAGGTTTTGCGGGATTAATGGAGTGTGTACATGAGCCCGATGGCGGCGAAACATTTATCGTAAAATATTCGGCTGTAGACTGTCTCGTTGTGGATGTAGGCTATTTTGCCCTGAATTGAAAAGTGTTTATTCAGCGGCTTGTCCCAACCCAGCAGAATTTGATTCTGGATGTTTTGCTCCGGGTCAGGATTGGAAAGAATGACCACCCGGTCGAGGTTTTCCGTGTATTTTTTTAGTTGCAGATCAACGATCAGGTGAGTATAAATTCCTATAATTTTCTGAGACGTAAAAAAGCGGCAGGCACCCGCCTGAAAAGAGGAGCCCGGGCTGTTGGAACGATTGATCATGTAGCGGAGCTGCAATCCCAATATCGGGTTTTTACGCTTTTCGATGCCGATTTGATAGGTGATCATTTCATCTTTTTGAAAAGGCAGGTTGAGTGAATCGGCACCGGGCGTATAGGCAATGACGCGATCTGCATAGCGGATGGAATACCAGGAAGATTTCAGTGCGAGAAAAGACTTTTCCGATAGTCTATGCTGAAAGTGGACAAAGAGACCGCTGTAATCGGAAGTGAAATATTTGAAATGAGGAAAGCGGTGATATTGATACTCGCCACCGATGAAAAGAGTATTTTTCTGCCCGACGTAAGCAAATCCGGAATTACACCGGTTGCTGGTGTATCCGTTATTGTTTTGATACCACTGTTTGTTGTAAATATCCAACGCCGTCTGAAAAGATAATTTATGTAAAAAGGAATAGCGATATTGAATGGTCAACATGTTCACCGATTTGTTTTCGGTGGGGTGCTGGTTGTAATAAGCTAGATTGGAGACGAGCTTCAGGCTGAGGGTCTGTCGGTTGGAAAGATAATGATGGGATAATCCAAACCATAATTGACTGCCCAGCGCCTGAGTCTTCGTAGAATCTTCGAAAATATTCGATTCAATCAGAAATTCATTTTTGACATACAGTGCGGAGCCGGAGGTCGTCCGCGCCGATAGAAAGAGGGTCAGCATCATCAGAATTGGCGTGATGCAAATAATCCGCAGAAACCCGGAATTTTGATGCAGATAAATCATTCTATCCTGTTTTGGAAACCGCTGTATTTTTTAAGGGGTCAAAAATTTCTGTTTTTCGCTGATATAATAATTCCGCAGCGAGTCTAAGGTAAAAATATAATCGGACAATTCCGCCGGGTCCAGCGACTTGACGATCGGAAGGTAATCGTAAGTGGTCAGGGAGGAGAGCTGATCGGTCTGGGTGGTGAGTACCCAGTTTGTAAAATCCGGACTTATCCGGCTTTCGCCGGAATAATTCCAACCGGTGGTTGCATCAATATCTTTGGAGTAGCTGACCTGTTGTGGTTGCAGCGTCTGCTCACCGATTTCGCCGCTGATGGACGCCATTTCATAACTGAACTGCTCCAGCTGCTGGCGCAGGATTTCCTCCTCTCTGGCAGATTTGATCATCAGGGTCAATTCGCCAATTTTATCATCCAGCAGTTTGATCAGGTCGGTCTTAATACCCGGATTTGCTGAGGTAAGCGAGAGGAATTCCCGGAGGTCTAATTTTGGCGAAACCACTTCGTTTTCCAGACGGGCATAGGATGGTCTGGTGGTGATGATCCAGTTGCGGATTTCGATGACTTGTATTAAGGATGCCAGATTTGTCTGACGCTGTTGACCAGGTTCGGCAGCGTTAATGGTTTCGATTAAGGAGTCAATTGACTGCGTTGCTTCCGTCAGCAATGCGGTGGACAGGTTACGTGCCCGATTTTGCTGATCCAGCAGTTGATCAAAAGAGCGGAGCCGTCGGGAATTCAGGGCTGCCTTTTCCTCGGTGAGTTTGACGATGCGGCGACGTTCCAGCCAGCCGGGATTTTCCAATTGCTCCAGTTGTGCAATTTTTCGGTCTATTTTATGAATGGCGCTATCCTGAATACTGATCCGCTCCGCGGTAGTTTTGATTGCCTGCAGAAGGTCCGCCAGCGCCTGCTGTTGCTCTTTCAGAATGTTGTCGGCAGCCGTCAGATTCAGCGCGAAAGCGAGAAAGATAAAAATCGAGATAAATTGGAGTCTACGTTTCATATTCGTGTTCCTCGATGCCGTATTTTTCCATTTTGTAATAAAGCGTTCCGGGCTTGATGTTCAGCTGGTCGGCGGCGCGCTGCTTCACGCCGTGATTTTCTTTCAGAGCGCTAATGATCATTTCCCGTTCGATTTTACTGATATATTCAGCCATATCCCGGTTTGGGAGTGGTTGATCAGCGGCTTGATTTTCCGGCTTTTTATCAAAGGAAAAGAGTTCTTCGGTGAAAATATTATCCTCGATAAATACCAGGGCACGCTCGATAAAATTTTCCAGTTCCCGGACATTGCCGGGCCAGGAGTAGGCTTGCAGTTTGCGCAGGACGCTGGTCTGAATCCTGGGCATGCTGCGATTCAGTTTTTTGGCGCGCTGCCGCAGAATATGATCAATTAGCAGGGGAATATCCTCCGGACGTTTTGACAGCGGTGGCACATGAATTGGGATGACGTTGATGCGGTAATAAAGGTCGGAGCGAAAGGTCTGCTCTTTGACGGATTCTTCGAGGTTCTGGTTGGTCGCGGAGATCAGACGGAAATCGCTGTGAATGTACTTTTCGCCACCGACCCTCTGAAATTGTTTGGTCTGCAGGGCACGCAGCAGTTTGATCTGTAATGACATCGGCATATCGCCGATTTCATCAAGAAAGAGGGTTCCGCCGGAAGCCTGTTCCAGCTTACCGGTATGGGTGCGGACGGCTCCGGTAAAAGCGCCTTTCTCATGTCCGAAGAGTTCACTCTCCAGCAGGGATTCTGTGAGGGCACCGCAGTTGACAGCGATAAAGGGCTGGTTTTGACGCTGACCGGAATCGTGAATGGCGTGGGCGATGAGCTCTTTGCCCGTGCCGCTGTCACCGGTGATCAGGACCGGGCTGGTGGAGTCGGCAACCTTCTGAATCAGGCTGCGGATTTGTTGAATCGCCCTGGAATTGCCGATGAGCTGTTTACCGTCGGTCGGTTTAAGTGCGGCTTGCTGTTGACTTTGCCAACGATTGTAGAGTTCGTTCACCTTGCTGCGCAGTTCCGCCAGAGGGAAGGGCTTGGTGATGAAATCTTCGGCGCCGTGTTTAATGGCATCTACAGCGATATCTACGGTGGCATAGGCGGTGATGATAATGACGTCTATCTCCGGGAATTTGGCTTTAATCGTTTTAAAGAGCTGGATACCGTCGAGTCTCGGCATCTTGATGTCGGTGATTATTAGATTCCACGGCTCGGACTGTGCCTTTTTGAGCCCTGTCTGTCCGTCGTCAGCTGCGCCCACGGTGTAACCCTCTTTGCGCAGTGTCGCGACGATACCGTCTCTTAACGAGGCGCTGTCTTCTACAACGAGAATTCGATACTGTTTGCGATTCATACTCATATCAACCTGCTGGTAATTCAATGACAAACTCCGTGCCACGGGTATCCGAGCGACTCAGCCGGATTATTCCGCCGTGCTGTTCCACGATGGATTTGGCAATGGAGAGACCCAGCCCGACGCCGGTTGCCTTGGTGCTGTAAAAAGCCTCAAAAATCTGAGACTGTCGGGCTTCCGGAATCGGTTCACCCCTGTTTTCGATGGCAATTGTGACAAGATCAGCCTGGGTGCTGACCCTTACTTCGATCGGGCGGGAAATCGTAGTCGCTTCGCAGGCATTTTTTAGCAAATTAAAGATGACATGCCTGATTTTCTGGGGGTGCACGCAGACCGTTGCCTCGCCGTGGATCAGAACCTTGTGATCGGGGAACTCGCGATGTAATGCCGCGACGCTTTCTTCGATCAGGCTGTGCACCGAATGCCGCTCCAGTGTGGCGTTTAGCGGGCGGGCATAGGCGAGGAAATTTTCGACGATGGTGCTGAGATTTTCGATTTCAGCAGCAACGGCTTTGGAGTAGGAATGGAGCTCCTGATCGGTTTTGGTCGCTTCTATGAGCAGTTCGGTATTGACCTGCATGCCGGCGAGGGGATTGCGGATTTCGTGGGCGACAGAGGCGATCAGCTCTTTATTTTCGTTCTCCCGTCGGGCAATTTTCCGCTGCATATCCAGCATCGTCTTACCGAGAAAACCGATTTCGTCCTGCCGGGCGCGCAGAATCGCCGGATCGGCACGTCCGCGACCGATTTTGCGGGCGAATTCCGTCAGATCACGCAGCGGTTTGGTCAGCGTCTGCGAAAGAATCAGGACGACAATAACCGAAACCGCCAGCACGAATATCCCAATTACCACGATCCGGCGCCGCAACTGTTCGGTGTATTTTAAAAATTTGGCGTCGGCATCCATGCCGATGATAAGCCCGGTGCAATTTTTTGTGTTGATGGATTTATAAACCGACTTTATACTTTTCCCCGAATTGTCTTTGTAGAGCGGTGCAAAACCGATTCCGCTGCGGCGGGCTTTATTGATTTCCAATTCATGGATAAGTACAGATTGAATGGCGTTGTCACGGTTGCCCACTGCCAGCCGGAGGACATTTTGCTCGTCAAGAATGTAAATAGCGCTGACCGGGTAACGGGGCAGACTTTGGGTCAGAAAGCGGTTCAGTGAGTCCCGCATGGTTTGCAGCCCGGGATAGCGCAAGACGATATCAAGGAGCTCTTGATCCAGTGTTTCGGTAAAGTTGCTAATGTTGACCGCCAGATGATCAGCCAGCTGATCTTCCAGGGTATTGCGGGTCAGCCAGTAGACCGGCAGCGACAGTGCCAGCACGATCAGAATAACGAGCAGCCCGGTGAAGAGCGCCAGCTTCCAGGCTAACCGGTTGAATAGCGTGATGAAATTATTAATGATCGGTGCCGGCATCTTTCTCGAAATCTACATTACGAAAATCCTGATCATAAGGCAACTGGATTTCCAAATGGTTTTTATAATCAATCTCGATTTGCAGGTCATATCCCTTGAAACTCAACAGATGACCGCCGGCTGATTTATCATCGGTAATGAAGTGAAAATGATAATACGGAGCGTTGATGTTTTTCAGATACGCCGGCAGACGAAAACCGACAATCGTTCCGTGCACATTTTCCAACCTAAATTCCGGCTGGGTTTTCAGAACCTCAGGCAATCGGGGATAGGGTCGAACCTGCGCCGGGACGCTGCGGGTGCGGACTGCAGAAAATTGACCGCTGATTCTTAGCGCCGCCGGTATATTCGGGCTGACCAGACAACCATTAATCCGGTTTTCAATCTGGATCTGATCGAAAGTCCCGTCAATCTGGATAATCGTATCGGGATTAAAAAAAGTGACCACTGCAAAGGGTGTCTTTTGGTTATTCGCGATGACCTGAACACTACCGTCCGCGCGGACCTGATAGACAGTGTCATTCAGGGTAACCATTTCACCATCCAGCGCGTTAAAGGTCCCCAACCCGAAATCGCCATGGGTTTTTAGTTCGCCACAAGTCATCTCGCCGTCATAAACACCCGCCATCAGCGCATCAAGCACCGAAATCTGGAAGATGGTATCGCAATCTTTTACTTCGGAATCAAGGCTTTTGCGGCACTGTATCACCGATATTAAAACAAGCAGTAAGACAAACTGAAAACGAAGGTGTTTCACGCTATTTACTCCTGAAATTTTGAATGCTTAGATAAGTGAATTCCAGATTTTTTATTTTATCATCAGACATTCTGGTCTGATGTTAAGGAAACCGGCACTCATTTTCAACGGATTTATTTGTGGATTAATCTCCCCGCCAACCTTCGGCAGGTTCTATAATAAAACTGTAGATAAGATAGGATAACCATAACCGACAGAACCTTCCGAAGGTTGGGGGCGAATAATGGAATTCAGATGTGCAATTCGACGATATCACCGTCGTTCAACAGATGGTCCCGACCGACCATCTGCCCGTCATAGACACCGCTGCCCCAGACCCGCGCAGTTTTCAAATTTTGCACAAAGTCGCGATGTACCTTGCCGGCGAAATCGGTCACCGTTGCGCCGCTCTTCAACACATAGGGTTGCGTCAGGTCTGGTTCTTTGCCCGGCGGTTTGGAGAAGATGCGAATCAGACGCATCATTTCCAGGCAGCGACTGCCCAAAAAATCCAGATTGTTTTGTGACAGAACCGAAATCGGCAGAACCGGCAACTCTATATCCTCGAGTTCACAAAAGGCATTGAAATCATCCATAAAAGACCGGTTATCAACTTTATTGACAACAATCAATGTCGGGATAGAGAGGGAGGCATTAGAATTTTCAGGCTGATTTTTTAGAAATTCGGGAGTGATATGGTGCTTCGTCAGCAACGCTATCGAATCGGCCAGTTGCTGAATCGGGAAGTCCTGAATGTCCAGCATGAGCAGAATGAGGTCGGCGGTACGGATCAGGTCAAACAGTTCCGGCTGTGAAAAGTCCGGATTCAGCGGAGGCGTGTCAATCAGTTGGAGCTGAACATTCTGGACATTCAGCATGCCGGGCAGCGGATTCCAGGTGGTATAGGGAGAATCCGAAATTTTGGGAGTGGCGCGGGTCAGCTGTGCCACCAGCGATGATTTACCTACGTTGGTCGGTCCGGTTACCACGATTCGTCCCGAGCCCTCTTTTTCGATCTGAAAATCGGATTCGTGGCGACCGACATTTTTTTTCTTGTGCTGTTCAGACTTCAGGCGGGACAATTTGCGGCGTAATTCCGCCCGCAGATGGTCGGTGCCTTTATGCTTGGGAACGGTGCTGATCAATTCTTCCAGGCAGTGAATTTTCGCCGATGTAGATTCGGCAGACCTGAACTTTTCTTCGGCGGCGAAGTATTCTGGGGGTAAATTAGCCGGCATGACTCAATCTCGGTTTGAATTCACTTTTTCCGAATGGCTTTCAGCACATCGGCGACCAATTCGTCCAGGTCCCAGGCATTGCGATTGCGGGACAGTCCGAGCCGGACAATCACCAGATCGTAAGATGGAATGATGATCACCCGCTGCCCGTCGTGACCATTGGCATAAAAGAGATCGTCGGGAAGATTGGGATATTCCCGGTTATCCGAATGGCGGGGCTGACCGGCGTTGAGCCAGAAATGAGCGCCGTATTTGCCCTGGGGCGCTTTTGGCGTCGGTGTGACGCTGTACGCCACCCAGCCTTCCGGTAGAATCCGCTCTCCGTTCCAAACACCGTCCTGTAAGTACAATTGTCCGAAACGTGCCCAATCCCGGGCAGTGGCAAACATAAAGGATGAACCCACCAGCACGCCGGTGGCGTCGGGCTCAAAGAGCACGCTGCGCATATTCAGCGGCTGAAAGAGTTTCTCCCGGTAAAAGCGATGATATTTTTCAAGTGAGTTGTCCAGATGGTGGAGAATCAGACGCGACAAGATGTTGGCGGTTCCGCTGGAATAGTACCAGACGTTGTCGGGTTCGGCGATTAATTTTTCACTGGCGGCAAAAGCAGCCATATTGCAGGTATCGTAGAGCATTTTGGTGACGCCGTACTGGAGTTCGTACTCCTCGACGAAGTGCAAACCACTGCTCATACGGAGAAGTTGATCAACAGTAATCGCCTGTCGCGGATCGCCCGGTTCCTGCCATTCTGGCACGAAAGCGGGCTCGTAGATGTCGAGATTTTTCTGCTGTACCAGGATGCCGATCAGGGTATTGATGACGCTTTTAGTCATGGACCAGCCCAGAAATTTGGTGTGCCGGTCGTAACCGGGCGCATAGCGCTCGGCGATGATGCGTCCCCGATAAACAATCACTACTGCGCGGGTGCGTTTGGGATTGTCCGGGTCTGTTTCGGTGAAGGCATTTTCCACGGCTCGTTGCAGCAGGGCGGGATTGATTTCATTCGGAATGGCATGGAGATCGACATGCTCACCAACAGGCCAGGGAAGTGCTGTGGCATTCTCCGGTTTGGGCGGAGCGGGAATTTCCGGCAGGGGGGTTAATTTGCCTTTGCGGGGAATCAGAGTGACGCCATAACCTTCCCGGAAAAAGGCTTTGCGCTTTGCAAAACCCGCCAACGAGGCGGTGACGATTTTCTGTTCGTCGTTGATTTTGAATTTCAGCAGGCTTTTAATCGGATTATCCGGAAAATCACGCCAGGCTTCTGTCGGAGTTTGACCCATGACGAAAACGCCTGAGGCAACCATTTTCGCCGTGTAGCCGGTCGCTACGGGTCCGATGGTTGTAATAACATAGGTAAAGGCGATGATCAGCAGCAAAAGGAGCACGCCGAGTGCCCCCAGTGTCCGTTTTTTCCATCTCTTCATATTTGATCTCCTCTATGACAGATGCAACTGCAATTTCGGAATCCCGAAGCGGATTTTCAATCATAAATATGAAAAGGTTGTATGGTTTATGCTTGATAAGAACCGAAAACAGTCACCCGGAGATAGTTGGCAGGAACAGACGGCGAGGAATCTAGCTGAACAGCAGCTCGAGATCGTTGTTAATGCCGAGACGCTGCGCCAGTTTCAGGGTGATCCCGAAAATGTCCTGAACATCCAGCGGTTTATAGAGATAATCATAAGCGCCGGCTTTCAGGGCTTTTTCCAGCATATCCTCGTTGCGGAACCCGGAAATCATCACGGCAATCAGCTCGGGATTCAGTTTTTTCATCTCTTTGAGAGTATCCAAGCCGTCAATTTCCGGCATAAAGAGATCAATAAAGGCGATGTGAAATTCCTGTTTACGGGCAATTTCAAGAGCCTTTAACCCGCTGTTAGCCGTTACCAGGTTGAATCCGGTATTTTCAAAAATAGTCTGAAAGGAGACCAGCATTTCGGGGTCGTCATCAATTACGATGACATTTAAAGTTTTGGGTTTCGACATATCAATTTCTCCTTTATTGCGCAATCAGTTGGTTTTTATGGGCACAATCGTACTTAAGAGTATTTCTTTGACGTCCAGCGGTTTGAAAAGGTAGTTTGCGGCGCCGCTGCGCTTGGCGGCTTCAAGAATCTGGGGATTACGGAAACCGGAAATCATGATGGCGATGATATCCGGACAGATTTCCTTCATTCGCATCAGGGTTTCCATCCCGTTGATAACGGGCATATATAGATCAATGAAGACGATGTTGTAGCTCTGTCGCTTCAACTCTTCGATCGCCGAAACAGCGCTGTTGGAAAGAAACAGCTGAGCTCCGGACCCTTTGAAGATAGATTTGAAACATTCGAGAATTTCGGGATCATCATCAACGACCAAAATTTTCATGCTGTTTTTTATCTCCATTGTAATATCCCTCATCAATTTATTGGGTTAGTGTTTCAAACTTTTCCAGTTTTTTCAGGGCATCGTCGGAAAGACGGTCAGCCGGTTTTAACTCGGTATCGGTAATATTGGGAGTAATGATTTTCGGCGTTAAAAAGACGATTAATTCGGTTTTTGTGGATGCCTTGATATTGCTGCGAAACAGACGTCCGAGCAGCGGGATGGACCCCAGAATGGGCACTTTGCTGGTTGTTTCGGTAATTGATTCCCGCATCAGTCCGCCGATGACAACGGTTTTTCCGTTTTGGACAGTAATGCGGGTATCGGCTTTACGGGTGGCAATGATGGGAATACCGTCAGAGGTCTGACCGTTCTGGAAATCGGCGTTTGGTCTGATGTTGATAGTGATGGTATTATCATTATTGACATGCGGTCGGACGGAGAGTTTGACCGAGGCTGATTTGAATTCATAGGATGTGATGCCGTACTGATTCAGGACTTTGTAGGGGATCTGGTCGCCGACTTCGATAATTGCTTCTTCATTATCCAGAGTCACCAGATATGGCTTTGAGAGAATGTTGAGATCGTAATTGGTCTGGATGGCGTGGATGACGACGTCAATATGGGTGTTCAGAATGCCGATGCCGAGCCCCTGCCCGATGGGCAGACCGGGTCCCCAGAGGTTGCCTTCGCCGTCGAGGTATTGTTGCCCCTGACTCCCACCGGTTCCTGACGTGGCGCTGGAGGTGCGGCGCAGGTCAAAGCGGGTGCCTACGGCATCGGCTGGGCTAGCAAGATTGGGGTCTTTCCAGAGCCATTCAACACCGGTTTCATTGTTTTTCGTCAGCGCGATTTCGGCGATGGCGGCTTCGATATAGATTTGCGGAGTCGGTTTATCCAGCTCTTCCAGTAGAACTTCCAGAAGTTCCAGCACTTCGGGATTGTCACGGATGATGAGGGTGTTGGTACGTTCGTCGGCAATGACGGCACCGACGCCGGGAGTCAGGATATTGACCAGCATTTTCTGCATTCGGAGTGCGTCGGAAAAGTGGCAGGGATAACGCCGGATTTTGGTTTCCCGCATGATGCGATGCTTGTCGCTGACGATATAAACATCAACGCCTTCCACCCGTCGGAAACCCAGGTCGTTGGATTCCATAATGACCGAGATGGCTTCATCGGGATAGACATCTTCCAGATTGACCGTCATGCGCCGATCCTGAATCGCCGGGTCAACGACAAATTTCAGACCGGTTTTCGATTCCAGAATTTTCAATACGTTATAAATCGAGGCGTCCTTGACATTCATGGAAATTTTCGATTCCGATGGCAATTTGACCTGTGCGAAAGCATTTACGATTAAAACAGTGCTAAGGAGACCGTATTTCAGAAGATTGCGTGGATTCATTTTTAATTCCATTTCATTATTTAATTGGGTTACTCGATTATCGGGGCTTCCAGAAACAGACGTTCTTTTGAAGAGACCAATAAAACGCCCTTTTCGTTGATTGTCTCGATCGTAAATTCATCAATTTTATCGGCAGTCCGGTAGATGTTGCCATTAATAATCGCCATAGGATTGGATTTGTCATAGATGATGCCGGCTAATCTGATTTCCCGTTTCGGTTCTGGCGGTTTTTTTGCGGTTTTTGGGGCAGTAGCGGGAGTTGTTCTCTTTTTTGCGACTGATGCTTTTTGGGCTGCGACCAATTCGCCGGGAAAAATAAAAGGGTCGCGCAGGGATTTTGGCAGTCTCTGTGGGGGAGCAGGGAGCGGATTTTTAACGGCGTTGGTGTCAATCTGTAGGTGTGTCAGAACTTCACGACTCACCTGTTCGATGAGGACGATTTCCTCATCCAGATTTTGCAAATTGGCATCAATGGTGTACCGGCGGTCTACTTTGGAACTGCGGTTCAGCTGCGTAATGACCAGAACCGCGATTAACAGAAGCAGTACAATCAGGATCAGCATATTTCTTTTTGTTGAATTCATTTCATCTGATAATCGTATAGATGGTTAATGCAAAGGTATATTCACCGATGTTTTTTGACGGATTGATATCATAATTATCCACTAGCAGCCAGTAACTGGCATCCTCGAGCCTTTTGAGAAATTCCAAAAAATAGGAGTATTTTCCGTTCAATCGTAAAGAGATAGGCAGTTTTTGATACTTTTTCAGTATTTTGGCAGAAGGCGGCAGAGGGTCTATATAATTCAGGGTCAATTTTGAGGCTTCCACGATATGGTTCAACTCGCCCAGGACCAGTGGGAGGTCCTGCCGGTCCAGAATTTTTTCAGCGAAAAGCTGCTGCTGATTCCGGTGGGTTTGCAGCTGACTTTCCAGAATTTCAATTTTTTCGTGGACATCGGTTAGGTCTATCTGGTGGTAGATTGCTTCGACGCGACTCTTCTTTTCGTCCAGGATTTCATACTGTTTCAGCTGGGGCTTGATAAATATATAGTTGCTCAGAACGATCGTTGAGGTGTACAGAAAAATGGCAATGATCAGCCAAGCCGGTTTGAACATGTCACGAAAAAGAGTTGAATTGTTGGTGAGATAGCTGTTCATATTTAATAAATGCTCATGGTAAACGCCATAACCGGTTTGTTGTTATTGGTTTCAATGCGGGTTTCCAGAATAGAAACTTTTTCGAGACAGACCATAAAATCAGAATTATTTTCCAGAGACTGTTTATATGTATTCAGCAGGTCGTTGTTGGGATTCCCGGAATTGATATTGGTGATTCCCCTGATATGGATTAATTCGTTTTTTTTCTTACCGGAGTTGTAGGTCCGGACCTGGAGTTTATTCAGGCGAATATCAGGGGGAGTCAATTCGGAAAGCAGTAGCATTTTTGACAGCCAGAGGGAAGGTCGGTGAAGCGTCTGCTGATATTCATCCCGCTCATTGATAATCTGCCGGTTTTGCTGATTCAAGATTCGGATGCGTTCAAATACGGGGCTCTGGCGGTTTATTTCCGTTTTGATTTTATGAATCTCTTTCAGATAAATGGATGATATATAGAGATTTGTACGATAAATATGATAGAGTGTAAAGGCAGAGAAGAGCCAGAGAAAGATATAGGTGGAGGAGAAAAAGAACTTGATCCGCTTCTGCTTTTTCAGCAGTTTGGCATTGCCGAGCAGGTTGATGGTAATGGGTTGCATCTTATTCTCTCAATGCCAGTCCGATTGCGGTGGTGTAGAACAGACCGCTGGCGAGAGTGCTCATGTCGCCGGATGGAAAATTAATTCCATCACTCGCCAATGGATTCCAGCGAAAAACCGGTATCTTGGATTTTTGTGCCAGAAAAAAATCCAGTTGATGCAGATTCGCACCGCCGCCGGTCAGGAAAATTTTCTCCGCCGATTCTGTTCCGTACTGAATTTGATAATAAATATTATTCTGATTGATGATCTCGTAAAGTGAATCGGTAAACTGGAGAACCAGTTCCCGGCTTTTTTGATTTGTGAAATAGGGCGAGTCATTGATATCCGACTTAGCCGTATCGTTCAGTTTGGATTTTTCCTCATCGGCATCGCAGAAGGAGATATGCAGATGTGCTTCGATCTGCCGGGTCAGCTGGTTGCCACCGATTGGATAGGAGGCGATCAGCGGGTCCTGCTGCGGATGGCAGATGATTAGGCTGGTCTTCTCCGCACCGATATTCAGCAGGATAACCGGATCATCATTCTGAAATTGATAAAGCGATATAAAGCAGTTATAGACCGCCAGTGAATCAATATCTACGCTGATAGGTTCCAGTTTGGTCCGACTGAGTATTTCCAGGTGATTGCTCAGACTTTCCTGGGGCGCCAGCCCGACGATTACGTCCATCATATTATTGGATTTATGCCGGTTCAGCACGTGATAATCGTACTCCACGCTCTCCACAGGCGTCGTGATCATACTGGATAGATTCCAACGCAGCGCCGGTTTGATTTCATCATGACTGATAACGGGTATTTCGAGAGTGCGAACCTCTGTTTCGGCTGCTGACAGGGTGGAGTGAACCCTGTGGATACTGAAGGGTATGCTCTTGATCAGATCCCGCAGAACCTGGATGATGATGGTGTCGGTTAAATCTTCAAGTTGTTTGACTTTGCGTGATAAAAAAAAATCGAAGTGGCGCAGAAATTCGATTTTCGGAACGCGTTGGCGGCGAATCCCGGCAATTTTAATTGCATTGCTGCCAATATCCAGACCCACCGATAGTGCTTCTCCGAAAATCATCGTCAATTCACCCGTGTCCAGGTGCCGTGCTTAAAAAATTTATCGAAGTCTTTTTCTTCGGAAGTGCTGAAGCCGGGCGGTGTGGTGTAATATTGCGGATTGCCCAGGTCATCAACGACGACCCCGGCTTTCAGCTCGATATTCGGGGCGATAATTGGACCGGTCAGCATTTCGCCCATAAAACTGACGTACCCGGTGGAATAAATCGCGCCGTTGACATTGAGATTGGGATTACCCAGGATTTCATCATTTTCGGCGATGGTGGTATCGGTGGCAACCAGAGCCGGATAATAGATATTTGTATCCGGGATCATCTGGGCGTTGACGGTCACGTGGCCGGTGAATTTGATGCCATCAGTGGCGATCAGGGTGCCGTCCAGATAGGTGCCGTTGCCGGCGTCCACATGACCGACAACGTAGTGAATTCCCGGATCCAGTTTCGAATTAAATTTCTGATCACCGGTATATCTGTAATCGGCAATACTGTAATAGTAGTTCAGGTCCACCGTGGGCAATTCGGAGAATTGGGTAATATCATGGACGCCCATTGAAGTGATGGTAAAATTACTGGTGTCCAGCGAGGTGCTGTAGGAGAGAATGTGATTAAAGGGGTGATCAGCGTAGAATTGCCAGGCGATGGTGGCGGTTTGACTGCCGGCGGTGCCGGTGGCGGTCAGGGTGGAATTATTGGTGTCTATTTCAACAGTAGTAAACCCGGTGGAGAAGGCGGCTAAGTGATCGGCGCCCTGATTCATGCGCCAGATGGCGATACTCAGCCCGCTTTCAGCGTAATACTGAGACTGGATTTTCTGGATGGTCTGCCGACTGAAAGTGATCTCCTGGGATGCCATTGACAACAGGCTCATGCCGATGATGGTGGTGATTAAAAAGAAAATCAGGACGGATGCGAGGGCGCTGCCGGCTTCGGATTTGATCAGATACTGACACTGGTTTTTTATCATGATAAAAGTTCCAGGTATCTTTGAATCAGCTGATTACCATAGAGGGTGATGATAATACTGGCGACCGCAATAAAGGGCGCCAGCGGCAACCGCTGATCTTTCAGCCGCCGGTTGATTAAGGCACTGGTGATGCCGATAAATGATGCCAGCAGAAAAGCCAGCAACATGATCAACAGTATATTCTGAGGTCCCGTGAATAAGCCGATCAGAGCGGTCAACTTGATGTCGCCCATTCCCAGGGCGGTCTTGTTGAAAAGCAACTTGCCTACCGCCGCCCAGAACAGCATGAACAGTGCGCCGACCAGCATACCGGCAACCGAACTTTTCAGATGTTTCGAATCCAGCAGAATTATTAAAAACAGAGCGATCAGAAATCCGGCAAAAACCACGGAATTCAAAATGCGATAGTGATCCAGATCGGTATAGGCGCAGACAATCAGGATTGAAAACAGGACGGTATAAAGAACGAATTCCGGACTGATACCGAATTGATTGTAGAGGGCGACCCAGAGCAGGGCGTTGATAATTTCCACAATGATATAGCGATAGGGAATCGGATAGCGACAATACCGGCAGCGCCCGCCGAGCAGGATAAAACTCAGAATCGGGATATTGTCCACCGCCCGCAGCGGTTTACGGCAGGCGGGACAGTGGGACGCCGGAAACAGGATTGACTGTTTTAACGGTAAGCGGTGGATCAGAACATTTAAAAAACTGCCGAATACCGCGCCCAGTGAAAAAAGTATAATTATGGTGACCGCGTACATGGTTTAATTCCTGAATGAATAGATATGATTTGTGCTTATAGTACTACCGTTGCGGGTGGTGCTGAGGGCAACCTGGATGAATTTGCTGGAATCGGCAGCGTACTGCTCCGTAAACAGCAGATTACTGACAATGCCGGATACGATCCGCTGCTGCCCGTTTCCGCCGCTCATGACGAAATCGTTGTTATCCCGGTAAAAGGTGATCGCCGTGGAGTCGGTATACATGACGCAGAGACAGGGACCCGAAGTGCTGACAGTTGTTTTTGTGGAGTCCGAATAAATGCGGGAATAACGACCCAGCCCCTCTTTGATCCGGTTGGTTAAAATCCCGGCTATCAGGTTGTGATCCCGGATGGTCCCGACTTCCTGCTGTGATTGAAAGAACTGCTCGTTGGAGACCACCACCAGACTGGCGGCGGAGAGCAAAACAATCGAGGTAATGACGATGGTGATGCTCAGCTCCACCAGTGTAAAACCGTTGGCGATAGCCAGTCTCTGCTTACGGTGATACGGCATAGTAATGCTCGCTCACATAGGTTTCGAGGCTCACCGAGTGCCGCGATGCCCAGTTCACAGTGACGGTGATTTTTTTGTAATCCACGGTGTTGCCGTCGGCATCGCCGCCGCCGGTGCCGTCGAAATCATCGTCAATGTGCTCAACAACGGTGGTGCGCGTACCCGCAATATTCCCCAGAGTCACCGGCGTGTTTGTCTCGGCGAGACTGCCGGCAAGCGAACTGTAGGCATAATAGCGGGCTTCTTCCAGCCGGCTCTCGGCGATCAGCAGGGCGAGCCGGTGGTAGCGCTCCACCGTGACGGCTTCCCGCCCGACGGTAACGAACTGCAAACCGCCCACCAGGAGAATTGTCATGATAACAATGGCAATCAGCACCTCCACCAGCGTCGTGCCGCTTTCGTCATGAATGATCTGGGACATGCTGGATTTCATATATTACCTGTCTGAGTAACGGGGAGGGAGCGATATCCCTCCCCGTATATGGTTAACTAATTATCAAGGACCAAATGTACCAGTATGATCTAATGTACGAGTTCCACCGGGAATTTCAGTATTTTCACAGGTAATTTTAAAATCAGCGGTGGAATCATTGTAGGAAATCGTATAATCTGATTGGTTAAAATATTTTCCATCCAATTCAGTTGCAGTAAAACCAAGATTAGTAAGAGATTTTGTGTAATGACTATTTTCTGCAAAATATACTCTCTCAGCGGTTCGAATAGTTCCCAATGCCGAATCGCATTCGGTCATTTTGGCTTTGGCGATGTTGCCCTGATAGATCGGTACCGCCACGGCGGCGAGAATCCCGACGATGACAATCACGATCATCAATTCTACCAAGGTGAAGCCTGCTTCATTCATTAACTTTCTCATAACATTTCCTCCTTTTGGATGTTGTTTTCGGAATTAACATACGTTTCACATTTATCCGTGAATTGCGCCGGTCATTTGAAAAATCGGCAGATAGAGCGCGATCACAACGACCAGAGCAAGGACTCCCAGACCAATCATTAAAATCGGTTCGATGACTGACGATAATGAGTCTACAGAGGCGTTGAACTGGCGGTCATAGAATTCGGCGACCTTTTCCAGCATGACCTCCAGCGAACCGGCTTCTTCGCCCACGGCGATCATTTTGACCATCATTTCCGGAAAAAGAACATGCTCCTGCATGGCTTTACCCAGCGAAGAGCCGCCGGAAATCCGGCTGCGGACCTGATCAATGGTTTGGATAATCAGGACATTATTCGAAGTCTCGGCGGCGATACTCAGCGCCTCGACCAGAGATACATTATTGCGGGTCAGGGTGCCCAGGGTTTTACTGAAGCGGGCGATGACCGACTTCTTCAGCATGTTTCCGAATATGGGTACCCGGAATACCGCCGTATCCAGCATGAGCCGACCTTTGGGATTTTTTTTCAGGATTTTAAATCCGATGATGAACGCCGCAACGAAAATTATTTCGTAAAGGATGTTGTTTTTCAGAAAATTACTGATGGCAATAATAATCAGAGTGGGTTTGGGCAGTTCTGCACCGAAGCTGGCGAAAATACCCTGAAATTTCGGCACCAGCGCAAACATCACTGCCCCCACTACCAGCAGGAAGAAGATCATAATGAATTTCGGATAGGAGACCGCGGACTTGATTTTCTTCTCAATTTTATCCTTGTCTTCGACGTAGGTGGCGAGCTGATTGAGGATGCCGGCGAGATTACCGCCGATTTCTGCGGCTTTGACCATGGAAATCGCCAGTGTCGAAAAGACCTTTTCATGTTTGGACAGGGCTCTGGAGAAATTCTCTCCGCCTTCCAGGTCATGCTTGAGAGCTGCGATGACTTTTTTAAAAGAGGGATTTTCACTTTGGTTCTGTAAAATATCGAGGCTGTCCACCAGTTGCACACCGGCGTCAACCATTGTCGAGAGTTGCCGGAAAAAGACGATGATATCTTCGGACTTGATGGGTTTCGAAAAGGTGAAAAAGGAATTTTGGGAGACTTTGGTCTCTTTGACTGTCTGTTTGACCGGTTTCGCGGTCAGCATAGTCAGCGATTTTTTCTGTAATTGAAAAGCCAGCTGGTTTGCCGATTGTGCGGCGAGAACGCCTCTGATCTTGCGACCGCTGGGGTTCATAGCAATGTAGGCAAATTCCGGCATTTACAGAATCCTCATGATTTCGTCAATGGTGGTCAGTCCCTGGCGCACCTTTTTCAGACCGTACTGGAGAATGGATTCCATCCCCAGTTCCTGCCCCTTTTTACGCAGGGTCTCTTCGGAAGCATTTTCAGTAATCATCTCTTTGATTTCGGGATATAGCAGGAAAAATTCGTAAATCGCCAATCGTCCCCAGTAACCGGTTCCACCGCAATGATCGCAGCCGGTGCCTTTGTAAAATGTGATAGAATCGGTGTCCACATTCAGGGACTGAAGTCTCAGGATGATGTCTTCTTCGGGCTTATGTTCGGTTTTGCAGTGCAGACAGATTCGCCGGGCGAGGCGCTGGGCAATAACCAGAGACAGCGCTGAACAAATCAGATATTTATCTACGCCCATGTTGATTAGTCTGATCACGGTGGAAATGGCGTCATTGGTATGCAGAGTGGAGAGGACCAGATGCCCGGTCAGAGCGGCTTTGATGGCGATTTCGGCGGTTTCCCGGTCGCGGATTTCACCAACCATGACAATATCCGGGTCCTGACGCAGAATCGAGCGCAGTCCGGCGGCAAAAGTCAAACCGACTTGCGGACGCGCCTGAATTTGGTTAATCCCTTTCAGGCGATACTCCACGGGGTCTTCGACGGTGATGATATTTTTTTCCGGTGAATTGACATAATTCAGGGCAGAGTAAAGGGTGGTGGTTTTGCCCGAACCGGTCGGTCCGGTTACCAGAATCATACCGTGCGCCTGCATGAGTACTTCTTTAAATTTGGTCATCAGGCGGGGTTCGAATCCGATGTCGTTTATATTCAGCGAAACGCTGCCTTTGTCCAGAATGCGCATGACCACCTTTTCGCCGTAAATGGTGGGTAACGTGGAAATGCGGATGTCAATCTGACGCCCGAGAATTTTGATCTTGGTGCGACCGTCCTGCGGGACACGCCGCTCGGCAATATCCAAGCCACCCAGGATTTTGATACGGGAAATAATCCCGGATTGCATTCGTTTTGGAGGGGGGGAGATTTCACGCAATATGCCGTCAACCCGCAAACGTACTTTAACCTCCTTTTCCTGAGGTTCAATATGGACGTCGCTGGCGCGGTCCTGGGTGGCTTGCAAAAGCAACAAATTGACGAACTTGATTGCCGGAGCGTCTTCCGCCTGAATCCGCAGCTGCTCTTCGTCGTTTTCCTCGTCCTCCTCATCAACCTCGAAATCCACCAGTTCTTTCATACTTTCTTCGAGATTGGCTTTCTGAGAATAGTATTTTTCGATCTCTTCCAGAATCTGCCCCTTCGGAGCAAAGCCTACCTCAATCGAATATCCGGTCCGTTGGCGAATAATCGTTTTCGCCAAAAGATCAAAGGGATTCGCCATCGCCAGCAGGAGCCGCCCGTTTTCCTGTGCATAGGCAAGGACGTTAAATTGCCTGGCGGTGTCCTCCGGGATTAGACCAACTACGGTGGGATCAATAAAGCCCATGTTCGCCAGATCAATCCTGGGAATCCGGTTCATCACCACAAACGACTGAATGCGTTGCTGAATGTCCGATTGATTTGAAAGTGAGTTTGAGGAAGATGACTGCATTTTTTTTCGAATAGTTATTTTTCAATTGCCCGGCTGCAAAATGTCAAAAGCAGTGCCAACAGTTGTATATATATGTATATCAATAAGTTGTAGCTATTAAATTAAAAGCTGGTACAGTAATAGTGTCATAAATAAATGACTATATGTAGGGTAAGTGTAAAAATAATATTACACTTTGCCTCGATATGCGAATCTGACGAATTGTAATATATTTATTACAGTCTGTTAACGGGAAATCTTGAATTTTTTTATTTTTTGATAAAGGTTCTGGCGGGGAATGCCGGTTTCACGGGCTGTTTTCGATATATTCCAGGCGTTTCTGTGGAGAGCCCGGAGCAGAAAATTGCGTTCGAAATTTTGTTTGGCGGCAGAATATTTTAGACTTTTCCGTCCGGTGACTTGATCGCTGTCTTCCTGGATAAGTGAATCAGGCAGGTCGGACAGCTTAATTGTTGCACCTTCCGCCAGTGCAACGGTTCTTTCGATCACGTTTTCCAGTTCCCGGACATTACCCGGCCATTGGTATTTTATCAGGAAATTTAAAACCGCCGGATCAAGCTGCCTGACGGGGCTGTCATGCATTACCGCGTATTTATTTAAAAAATGTTTGATCAGAAGCAGAATGTCTTCTTTTCGTTCTCGCAGTGGTGGTACCCGAATGGCAATCACATTCAGGCGGTAGAAGAGGTCCTCCCGAAAATTTTTCGATTTGACCTCTTTCTGCAAATCCCGGTTGGTTGCGGAGATGATGCGGACGTCCACATGAATCGCAGCGGTGCCGCCGACCCGCTGGAAGGTTTTTTCCTGGAGAACCCGGAGCAGCCGGACCTGCAGCGGTGGGCTGGTTTCGGCGATTTCATCCAGGAAAAGGGTGCCGCCGTCGGCTTCCTCGAACAGTCCTTTGGTCTGTTTAAATGCGCCCGTAAAAGCCCCTTTTTCATAACCGAAGAGGGTAGATTCGAGCAGCGTTTCCGGCAGACCGCCGCAATTGACACTGACGAATTTCTGTTCTGAACGCCGGCTGAATTGATGAATTGCCCGGGCAACCAGCTCCTTACCGGTGCCGGTCTCGCCGGTAATCAGGACGGATGTATTCAGCGGAGCGACTTTATGAATCATATTCAGGACATCCTGAATCTGGTTGGAATTGCCGATAATATTGCTGGTACGGGTATGCTGTCTGAGTTGGTCTTTCAGAAAGCGGTTTTCATCTTTGATGGCTTTTATTTTCAAGGCTTTCCGGACAGCATTTTTGATTACTTCAATGTCGTTAAAGGGTTTGACGATATAATCTTCAGCACCGATTTTAATCGCCTCAACCACGGTCTCGACATCCCGCTGGGCGGTAGCCATGATTACTGAAATAGTGGGCTCGATCTTCAAAATCTGTTTCAGGACATCAATGCCCCCAATATCCGGCATGCCGATGTCCAGGAGGATCAGGTCGAAGATGTCCGCCCGGATTTTTTCAATGGCGTCGGAGCCGCTGCAGACGGATTCGATCTGATAATTATCATCCTCCAGGATTTCGGTGAGGACCTCACAGATATAGGGCTCGTCATCAACGATCAGAATCTTTGCCGGAAGAGAGTCTTCATTCATTTTTTGGAATCGTGATTAAAAATTCGGCGTTTTCATTCTTTGTCGGAAACGTTAAGGCAATCTTCATTTCTTTTGCAATGAGCGCGGCGCAGGCGAGATTTTTCAGGCTGGTGGCTGCCGGGGAGTCGGGATCGCTCAGATGTTTTTCAAACTGCCGGCTTTGATCTGCCAAATCCGCAATATCCGTCCGAATCCTGATCAATACGACTTGGTGTGTTTGTTCGCAACTGATCCACAGGTTTTTGGCAGTGGAATTCTGCGCACAGTCAATCAGAAATAAGAGCGTAAAATGGACTAAACTGGCGACATGAAAGTAGCTGCTTTTAACCGATAAATTACCGGAGTAGTATTGAATTTCTCGGGTGATATTGTGTTTAAAGTGAGGATTGGCAGTCAGAAAATCGGTTTCGTTTTCGATTAATTTATTGATATCAATCTTTTGAATCTGGGTGTTGCATTGATTTTGACTGATAAAAACGAGGTTGTTCAGAATGGATTCAATCATTTTACTCTGTTCGACCATCTTGCGGAAATCGGGACTTTCCGGCATTTTCAGCTGCAGGAGTTGCGCCCGCGTGCCGATAATAGTGAGCGGATTGCACAAATTGTGAACTACGCCGGGAATCAGTTTGAGGAAATTCGCCTGCCGTTCAAGGAGGAGTGATTGTCGAAGTTGTTCTTTTGTCGAATTCATAGCGGTTCGCTCATAATCCGGTGGTGCCGGCGGTTAAAATATTTTCGAAACAGTGCAGGGCGTAGTTGTCCGTCATGCCGGCGATATAATCTTTCAGAACGATGTCGGGATCAAATCCTACCGGTTGATAGACTTTTTCCAATGCGTGTACATATTTTCCGAATTTATTATCCAGGGCGATGGCGCTGGCGGCGTAGGCGTCCCAGTCGGTTTGAAATTTATCAAAAAGTTGGCTGAGATACTGATAAATGGAGAAGAGGACGGTGCGGGAATAGTCGTTCCAGTATTTCATTTTGGGATTTTGGTAAATGTGGCGGCGGCTGAACTGTTTAAACTCGGTGACCAGTTCGAAAATTTTATCGGAAAATCCGATCTTATTGTGAGCTGAGGACCAATCAATGACGTCATCAACCAGGTTATTGATGATCTCGCTGTTACGGATTCCCAGGTTTTTCTGAATGGATTCGGGGATATCATCCCGGGCGATGAGATTGGCTTTGACAGCGTCTTCCAGGTCGCGTCCGAGATAGGCGATGGAGTCGCTGATCCGCACGGCGCAGGCTTCCCAGGTGCTGGGACAGTCGGGACGCTTGTCAATGAAATCTAGATTGTTCGGTGTTTTGGCGATGTCAACAAACTGTTCATCCAGTTCGCCGCAGTGTGATACGATTCCGTCGCGCACCGCAAAGGTCAGATTCAGACCCTTGCCGTAGTTTTCCAGTTGATCAGCAACGCGCAGACTGTGGATTTCGTGCACAAAGAGTGTTTTCAGGAGGTCATTCAGGGCAATTTCACCGGCGTGTCCAAAGGGCGCATGTCCCAGATCATGCCCCAGCCCGATGGCATGCGCCAACTCTTCATCGAGCCCAAGGGCTTTGCAGATGGTGGCGGCGATGGAGGCGACGTGCAGCGAGTGCTCGATGCGGGTACAGATGTGATCGTTTTCCGGCGAGAAGAAGACCTGGGTTTTGTGTTTTAGGCGGCGGAAGGCGAGAGAGTGAATGATGGCGGTCTGATCCCGGAAGTAGGGTCCCCGGACGTCTTCCGGGCGTGCGGTTCTGCGCTTGAAAAGCAGTTCTGCCGGGAAGGAATTTGTAAATTTACACAATCAAGCCCCCAAATTCATATCAGTAAGAATATATTCAAATTATTGGAAAAAGTGAATAATTTGATAAAGGAGAAATTCTGTTTAAGCAGAATGAAGACTATTCTGTTTTTTTTCGGGCAGTGGGTAGATATTGTCTGACCCGGGGATGATCGGGATCGAGTTTGAGGCATTTTTCCCAAGCTTTAACTACATCTTGCCAGCGTCCCTGGACCCAGTAGATGGAGCCGAGATTGTAGTAGAGATCGGCGTCGTCGGGTCGGAGTTCGATGGCTTTCCGGTAATCCTGAATAGCCAGCTTCGGCTGATTGAGCTTCTGATAGCAGAC
>DSAS01000045.1 GCA_011046365.1 Fidelibacterota bacterium | reverse complement strand
TTATTTTAACAGAACGGCTTTCCGCACCAGGTCAAATTTTGGCGTAGCCAGCCGGACCAGATAAATACCGGTGCTGTATTCTGCCTCTTCCCACCGGATTTGATACCTGCCGGGCTGGTAATATCCGGAAGCAAGCTTTGCAATTTCCCGACCTGCCAGATCGTAGATTGAAATAGTCAGCGCCGTCGCTTCGGGTATCGCAAATTGAACCGTCAAAACCCCATTGAAGGGATTGGGATAGTGCGTCAGGCTGAAGGCTGCCGGCAATTTGGGGGTCTCTGAGATCGCCGTGATGGGATTGACCGGGAGCAGCGCCGGCAAGTCCACCGCCTTATCCAGCAGGTGTTCATAGGGATAAGGAATCGCCAGTTCGCATACCGGCTCCGTCGCCACGGCGCCTCTGCCGAAATAGTTGCCGATCAGCTGCACACTGCCCGGTTCGGAACTGTACGCCATCAAGACCGCCTGATTGACATTCTCAAAGTAGTTATTTTCGACCCTGACGCAGGCGCCCATGCGGGAGTTGATGGCGGTATTGCAGTCTTTATAGTAATTATTGAAAATATGCGCCTTGCCAAAACGAATGCTGGGTAGACGAGAGTCGCAATTATAGAAGAAGTTATGATGATAGGTGACGCGAATGACGGAATCCTGGGGACTTTCGTCGTTGGAACAGATCAAACTGGTTTTGTAATGATCATGAAAGGAGCAGTTCGAAACGGTAATAAAGCTGGATTCGTTCTTGATATCCAGCAAACCGTCATAATATTCACTGCCATGCTCGCGGTCGGAGTAGAGTTCGCACTGATCAATAATGATATTGCGGGATTTACCGGTAATAACAATGGCGTCACCCGGTGTCACGTGAGACACCCGGATATTTTGGATAATCACATTCCGGGCGGCATTGATCTCAATCTCAATGCCCTGCAGGTGGGCGGTGCGGTACAAGCCCAATAGAGTTTTATCAGAACCGATTTTCAGGTCCTCGGTGCCGATAATCCGGCGGTCGAGGGTGACCACACAGGGCGCGCTGCCGCCAAGATAGTCATTCAATTCGCTATAGGTGGTGGCGCTGACGGTATCGCCTAATGCTCCCCCGATGACCAGGTAGGGTGTGCCCCGGTCATCCTGAACGGTGGCATAGCCGATGAAACTGGATTCCATTGTGGTTCCGTCGGGCAGAAAGATCGCCGTGACCGCGACATTATGGCTCATTGTAAAGGTCAGGAGCGAATCTGTACCGGTCGCATCCCCGGACCAGCTTTGAAAGAAATAGCCGGGATTGGAGCAGGCACTCAGCGTCACCGCAGTGCCTTCATCGTAGTAATTTTGTACCGGGGTATAGGAGATAGTTCCTCCTTCGGCTAAATTTTGTCCCACTGTCAGGATATAGGAGGGGACGCAGTCGGCTGGTGATATTCCCGCTCCGATAAAGATGAGATAGTCGTAATTGGCAGTACCGTCGGGATTATAGGCTTCAATCCGCACCTGATTTTTACCTTTGATAAATCCCACCTCCACGGAATCGCTGATGGTCCAGTTGGTCCATTCGCCGGTGTGGGGAAAATTAACGGTATCAAGAGCGATTTCGTGGTTGATCAGTAGTCTGACCGGGCGGTCGCCGCTGCCGCCGCCGTTGGCATAGCGCCATTGGATGAAATAGGTGCCGGCTGTAGTGGCGTTGACGCTCCAGGTGATGCTCTTACCGATGCCCCGGTCAGTATCGGCATAGCCGTCGCCGGTATAGCCGGAGACACTGGTTTCGATACCGCCGTCAATAGTGCAGAAGCCCGGTTCGTTTTCCTGGATAATCAGTTCCTGAGCAAATGCCTGATAAACGAAAAATATGCAGAAAATTGCCAGCAGATATATTACTTTACGCATGAGTCAGCAGCTCCTTTCTCAATGTGTAAAGAATGTTTTAAGTGGCTTAAAATGCTCTGGATCAGGTGGGTGTCCTTCTCGCTTAAAAGCGACAGACGTTCGATGATACGCCGGTGGATCGGCAGGCAGTCGGTCATCCCGATTTGATTCAGGACGGTCGCGACGTTCTGTTTTAATTTTTGGAAAGCGGCGTCGGTCGGCGATGGCGGCGAAAGCCGGGATGTTTGCCGGTTCAGAGGTGCCAATTCATAGGCATAAATCATCACCGCCTGGGCGAGATTCAGGCTGGGTTGCGCCTGCTGCATGGGAATGTGGGACAGAAGATCACAAATCGCCAGCTGGTCATTATTCAGTCCGCGGTCTTCATTACCGAAAAGAACGCCTACGGTCTGAATCGTCGCCCCTTTTTCTTTTAATAGTTCAGCCAGCCTCCCGGCGGGCAGGTTTTCGTTTTTGGATGGTCGCTTTTTCGAGGACGTGCCGATCAGAAAGTCAATATCCCCTGTTGCAGCGCCAAGTGAATCGAACACCTGTGCCGCTTCCAGAACATCTTCCGAACCGTGCGCCAGCCAGCGGGCGGGCGGACTCAGGTAATCGCAGGGAATGACCAGGCGCAGTTCGCTGAATCCCATGGTTTTCAGGGCTCGTGCGGCGGCACCGATATTTTCGGGGGTTTTCGGGGCGCTGAGAATAAAGCAGACCCTCATGGCTGTTCCTCGATTTCGAAAATCGTCATCACTCCGAAGTGATCCGACGGATGCAGGCTGTCTTCGACTTTGTTCAAGACAACCGCCGACCGCCGGACTTTTAATGGTTGTCCCCGGTAAAAAATGTAATCAATCCGATCCCGGCGGGCGGTTTCCGGAGTGGGAATTTCAGCCAGATAGTGTTGCTGGATGTTGCGATTCAGCCGCTCGTCCCAGGTGGGACCCGGTTTCCGATTGACCTGACTGTAACTATCCCTGAAACCGCTTTCCCGTAGCACCCGGATGGGGTCTGAGTCAAACAGATCGTTGAAGTCGCCCATCAGAATAGTCGGATTTTGCCCGGCGGTTTTGTTGATGAATTCAATCATCCTGCGGGCTTCGCTGAGCCGCCATTTCTTTCCTTCTACCGCGTCGGTAACGATGTTCAGATACTGGTCATCGCCGATTTCACCTTCCAGATACTGTTGCGTAATTTTTTCCAGGGTTGCGCGGTTGGCATAGCGGCTGGCGTGCCAGTGGGTATTGAAGAGGAAGATTTTTTCGAAACCCAACTCAATCATGGCGCCGATCACCTGGGTTGCATCAGCGAAATGAAAGGTGCAAAAGCGTCCCACGTGACCACCGGAGAGCTGCCGGCGTCCTGCGGACTGTAGATTGAGATGTTTTTTAGCGAGAACGACATCGCCCTCCCGGAGATTCACCGGCAATCCCAGCGGACCGATGTGAATCCCCGCCACACCGAGATGATGAATCTGGTTGTAGCCCAGGTCTCTGGCGATTCGCCGGGCATAGCGCGGTAATTTATTGGCTTCATTCAGCGCAATGACATCAGGGTTCAGCTCCTTCAGCTGCTTCAGGAGAATCTGATACCGTTGTTCCCGAATGTCCGCACTTTCGTATTCACCCATTTTCAGCGAACCGATATAATCGAGCCCGGACCAGACGTTAATCGTGACGACTTTCAGCGAATCGGCAGAAGCGCCAGTGTAAAGAAAAAGTGCTGTCAATAGAATTTGAATTGGTTTTGTTTTCATAATAATTATCCCGTTCCAACCAATAAACCTGGCGTTTTTTCGGTGAAGAATCCGCCAACGAATATTTGTTACGGAACCATTGTTTCTCTGACCAATTGGCTGAATTGAGCCGCAAAAATCGTCACGGCGTTTCCGCCGAGCAGAATCCGGTCCTCCTTTACCTCTACCAGCACAATCCCGCCCCGCCGGGAAGCCTGGTAAGCTGTAAAGACGGATTTTTTCAATTTATTCATCCAGTACGGACCCAAAGTACAGTGAGCGGAACCGGTCACCGGGTCCTCGTCAATCCCGATTGCCGGAGCGAAAAACCGGGAGATAAAGTCATAATCCGGATTGACGGACCGGGCGGTAACAATGACGCCACGTTGGGTGGCAGCAGCCAGTTGTCGGAAATCCGGTCGCAGCCCGACAACTTCCTCTTCCGAACCGACTTCGATAAGATAATCCACTTCATTTTTACCGGACCAGAGGATGTGGGTGAGCCCCAGCGCTTTGGGCAGCTCTGGCGAGAGATTACAGGGCACCGCCGGTGTGGCGGGGAAATCCATCTGGAGCCGCCCGTTTTTCATCGTGACGGTCAGCCATCCGCTCATCGTTTGAAACCGCGCCATCTGGTCCGGCTTTACCGCACCGGTTTCAAATAAAACGTGCGCCGTGGCGAGCGTGGCATGTCCACAGAGCTCTACTTCCGCGATCGGTGTAAACCAGCGCAGCCGATAGCCGTTTTCCAAAGGATAGCAGAAGGCGGTTTCCGACAGGTTCATCTCCATCGCCAACTGTTGCATCCACTTTTCCGGTGCCGGTTTTTCCAGAAGACAGACCCCAGCGGGATTACCCCGAAACGGTTTATCGCTAAAGGAATCCACCTGATAAATTTGTGCTTGCATGGCTCCCTTTCTTTTTTTTGGTAGAAATAATTTATCCATTTTATCCGGGTAATCAAATGGTGGCTGCCAGACAACGTGAATGGCAAGAGAGTAACAGGTCTGTCCGCCATTTAATAATTAAGATTTTTTCCAATCATTTTTTATATTACGAAAGTATCTGGATAACCATGATGGTACCCAAACATAGCAACTATTTAATAAACTGAGGAAGAAAATCATGAAAAATCTGATTCTGTGCGTTTTGGCAATTCTCTTTGCGGTTACCTCCTGCTCCCGGGAGAGCACAGAGAACCCCTTTTTCACGGAGTGGAAGACACCGTTGGGGACGCCGCCTTTTGAAAAAATCAAAACCGAGCACTTTATGCCGGCTTTCGAAGAAAGCATGCGCCAACAGAAAGCCGAAGTACACGCAATCATCACGAACCCCGAGCCGGCGAACTTTGAAAACACTATCGCAGCGCTGGACTATTCCGGAGAGCTGCTGCGCCGGGTATCGGCTGTGTTTTATGCGCTGAATGGCGCCCACACCAACGATGAGTTGCAAAAAATCGCCAAGGAAATCGCGCCGCAGCTGTCCAAGCACGAGGATGATATCGGTCTGAACGATACACTTTTCCAGCGGATTAGGACGGTCTATAATCAGAAAAATCACCTGAATCTGAATGTCGAACAGGCGAAGCTGCTGGAAAAATATTATCAGGATTTCGTGCGGGGTGGCGCAAATCTCGATGAAAAGAGTAAAAAACGCTTTCGGGAAATCAATGCAGAACTGGCGGTACTGACCACCAAGTTCGGTGAAAATGTACTGAAGGAGGATAATAACTTTGAACTGGTTATTGACAATGCGGCGGACCTGGCGGGTCTTCCGGATAATGTGATTGCCGCCGGCGCCGCTGCCGCCAAGGAGAAAGGCTATACCGGAAAATGGGTCTATACACTTCACAAGCCCAGCTGGATTCCCTTCCTGACCTACTCCGATAAGCGGGAGCTGCGTAAAAAAATCTATCTGGCTTACATCAACCGGTGCAATAACGACAACGAATACGATAACAAGGCAATCGCGGCTAAAATTGCGGCACTGCGGGCAGAACGGGCGCAGCTGCTGGGATTTCCCACCCATGCCCACTATGTGCTGGATGTGAACATGGCGAAAAATCCCGCCAATGTGTATGACTTGCTGGATAAACTCTGGCGACCGGCACTGCACCGCGCCAAAGCCGAACTCCGGGATATGCAGACAATCGCCAGGCGCGAGGGTGCGCGCTTTCAGCTGGAATGTTGGGACTGGTGGTACTATGCGGAAAAGCTGAAGAAGGAGAAATATGCTCTGGACGATGAACTGCTGCGACCCTATTTTCAGCTGAAAAATGTCCGTCAGGGTACCTTTGATCTGGCGACAAAACTCTGGGGCATCACCTTTCATGAACGCCGGGATATTCCGGTTTATCACGCAGATGTCAAAGCCTTTGAGGTCAAGGATACCGACGGCACAACCATTGGCGTCCTGTATGTTGATTATCATCCCCGCGCCAGTAAACGGGGTGGCGCCTGGTGCGGCTCCTTTCGCAAACAGATGAAAAAGGACGGGAAAAATATCACGCCGCTGATGACGAATGTGTTCAATCTTTCCAAGCCTACCACCGAAAAACCGGCTCTGCTGAGTCTGGATGAAGTCGAAACCATATTCCACGAATTCGGACATGCCCTGCACGGGCTCTTCAGTGACGGGACGTACCCGCGGCTGACCGGTACCAGTGTGGCGCGGGACTTTGTGGAATTGCCGTCCCAAATCATGGAGAACTGGGCGCTGGAGCCGGAGGTCCTGAAAAGCTACGCCTTTCATTATGAAACCGGCGAACCGATTTCCGATGAACTGATTGATAAAATCAGGAAAGCAAGCCTGTTCAACCAGGGCTTTGCGACGGTGGAGTATCTGGCGGCTTCCTACATGGATATGGACTGGCATACGCTGACCACGTCTCGCCCGATTGAAGATGTGCTGGAATTTGAAGACGAATCGCTGGGCAGAATCGGGCTGATCCCGGAGATTATCAGCCGTTACCGGACTCCCTATTTCCGGCATATTTTTACCAGCGGCTATTCCGCCGGCTATTACAGCTACATCTGGGCGGAAGTGCTGGACGCCGACGCCTTTCAGGCATTCAAAGAGACCGATCTGTTCAACCGCGAACTGGCGCAGTCTTTCCGGAAAAACATCCTCGCCAGAGGCGGCAGCGAGGAGCCGATGGTGCTGTATAAGCGCTTCCGCGGCAGAGAGCCGAGCATTGAACCGCTGCTGGAGAAGCGCGGTCTGAAGTAGCTGCACTATTTATAGCTGACGGAGACGGGAGTGTTGCTTAGACACTCCCGTTTTTTGTGGTAAAATTGCTGAAAAAAATCTTGACTTTGACACTGTAATATTTTAACATATACTAAAACGTATGATTGATAAATGAACAGCAATTTAGACGAGATTAAAAAGCGCTTTAAAAACAATGAAGATGCCTGCCAGAAAGTGGTGGATATCTTCGCCCTGATATCCAATAAAACCCGCTTCAGGATTTTGTGCCTGCTGACGGAAGGCGACTTCTGTGTCGGTGACATCGTGGATACGATTCAGATCAGCAACTTTTCCAATATTTCCCAGCAGCTGCGTCTTTTAAGCATGGCGGGGATCGTCGAAAGCAGGCGGGACGGAAAACGCATTATCTATCATCTGAAAGACCAGCGTGTCCGGGATGTCATTAGTTATCTGCACGAAAAATTTTTAAAAAGATAGGGAGAATTGATGAAACGCCTTTTGATTCTGGGCGCCGGAACTGCCGGTACCATTATGGCGAATCGCCTGAACCGCAAACTGGATCGCCGGGAATGGATTATTACGCTGGTGGATCAGCATTCGCAACACTATTATCAGCCCGGCTTTCTGTTTATTCCTTTTGAAATGTACACCGTGGCGGATGTAACCCGTGCCAGGACCGATTTCCTGCCGAAGCAGATCGAGTACATTCAGGAGGAGATTGAATTAATCGAAACGGATAAAAACCGGGTCAAATTGCATAACGGTGAAATTCTGGAATATCAGATTCTCGTGATTGCCACGGGTACGGATATCGTTCCCGCCGAGGTAGGCGGATTACTGGACAATGGCTGGGGTGAGAATGCCTTTGATTTTTATACGATTGAGGGCGCGCAGGCACTGGCGCAGCGGCTGAAGGACTGGAAGGGCGGCAAATTGGTTGTCCATATCGCCGAGATGCCGATTAAATGTCCGGTGGCGCCGTTGGAATTTACCTTTCTGGCGGACTGGTATTTTACAAGAAAGGGTATCCGCGACGATGTAGAGCTCACCTATGTGACACCCCTTTCCGGTGCCTTTACGCGCCCCCGGGCTTCCGCGGTGCTGGACCATTTACTGGAGCAGAAAAATGTCAAACTGGTGCCTGATTTTAATATTATGACCGTAGACGGAACCGCTCAAAAACTGGTTTCTTATGACGAGAAAAAGGTGGAATATGATCTGCTGGTGTCCATTCCCACCAACATGGGCGCCGGTGTCATTGAGCGCTCCGGACTGGGCGATGAACTGAATTTTGTACCGACGCAGAAACACACTCTGCAGTCGAAAGCCTACGAGAATATTTTTGTGCTGGGCGATGCGACGGATCTGCCCAGCTCCAAAGCCGGTTCGGTGGCGCATTTTCAGGCAGAAATTCTGACCGAAAACATCCTGTTATTTATAAAAAACAGACCGCTCAAAGAGGAATTTGACGGACATGCCAACTGCTTTATCGAGTCGGGATTCGGCAAGGGTTTTCTGATTGATTTCAATTACGATATTGAACCGGTGGAGGGTAAATTTCCCTTGCCGGTTATCGGTCCAATGGCATTATTGCAGGAATCGCGGATGAATCACCTGGGCAAGCTGGCATTTAAATGGATTTACTGGCATGTGCTCTTGCGGGGCTTGCCGATTCCGCTGGTCACGGCGAAAATGAGCACGCTTGGAAAGAAAATCTAATAAAAAAGGAGTATATCATGGCAATAAAACATCTTGCCGGAGTAGACATTAACGTAAATGAAGAGGGCTATCTGACCGATTCGTCGCAATGGACAAAGGACGTCGCCGTTGCCATTGCGAAGGAAGAGGGAATCGATCTGACCGATCAGCACTGGCAGGTTCTGGAGTATCTTCGTAAAGAGGTAGCGGAAAACGGCAAACTGCCGAGCATTCGCCGGCTGACGAAGTCCGGTGTTGTGGATACCAAGACCTTGTACCGGCTTTTTCCCGACGGACCGTTGAAAAAAGCGACGAAAATTGCCGGTCTGGAAAAGCCGGTCAGCTGTGTTTAGAGAGGTGTAAAATGGCTGAAGAAAAAATTAAAAAGGTCTCTATCGTAGTTTCCCGGGGCTCACTGGAAGGGATTTATCCCGGTCTGATCATGGCGAACGGTGCCCGGATGGAGGGCATTGAGGCAAACCTGTTTTTCACCTTTTTCGGACTTTATGCCGTGCTGGATAAATATATGGATAAGATCAGGATCGCCACGGTGGGCAATCCGGCGATGCGGGTGCCCGATGCCAAGGGGTTGCCGCTGCCGACGCTCCTGGGTGCCCTGCCCGGTATGTCGGCGTTTGCTACTTGGATGATGAACCGAACCATGGAGAAGCTGGACATACCGCCGGTGCGGGAGTTTATCGAGATGATCAGTGCCGCCGGCGGCAAACTCTACGCCTGTAAGGCGACCGTGGATATGTTTGATCTGACCGTGGCGGATTTCTGTCCAGAGGTGGATAAGGTCCTCACGGTCGGCGAGTTTTATGAAATGTCCGCCGGAGCGCAGATTATTTTTACCTGATTGGTTTATACGCTTGTAAAATCTTAAATTACTCTCAATGAGCGGAGCGGTCAGCTTGATCAAACTGAAAAAAGGGTTGAACCTTCCCATTGATGGTGCTCCGGAACAGAAGATTTCGGAGGTGAGACCGGTTGGGCAGGTTGCATTGCTGGGTCCGGATTATATCGGCATGCAGCCGGATTTTGCCGTGGCGGTGGGTGATCGTGTCAAGCTGGGACAGTTACTTTTTACTGATAAAAAGAAGCCCGTGATCCGCTTTACGGCACCCGGTAGTGGTGAAATTGTCGAAATCAATCGCGGTGAAAAACGCCGCTTTTTATCCATCGTTATTCAACTGGATGGTGATGCCGAATTAGGCTTTCGAAGCTTTTCTGAAAAGCAGCTGGAATCGCTGAATCGGGATGCAATCATTGCCCGACTGCTTGAATCAGGGGTCTGGGCGGCGATTCGCAGCCGACCTTTTGAAAAAGTCGCTGATCCGGAGAGCGTCCCGCATTCGATCTTTGTCACGGCGATGGACACCAATCCACTGGCGCCGGATGTTGCGGCAATTATCCGCAGGAGAAGCGCCGAATTTATAGCCGGTATGCGGGTCATCTCAGGACTCACCGACGGTAATCTGTTCCTCTGTAAATCCACCTCCACAGACGTATCGGTGGCAGATGTTGCGAATTTGAAAATAGTGGAGTTTGACGGACCGCATCCGGCGGGCAATGTGGGGACGCATATTCACTTTCTCGATCCGGTCTCCCGGACGAGGCAGGTCTGGCATCTCATGGCTCAGGATGTCATTGCCGTCGGGTATCTTTTTTTATATGGTAAAATATTGTCCGAGCGGATTATTGCGCTCGCCGGACCGCGGGTGAAACAACCGCGTTTGGTGAAAACGCGCCTCGGGGCGAACCTTACAGATTTGATAAAAGGCGAATTACAGGCGGGTTGGCAACGAATAATATCCGGTTCGGTGCTCCACGGCTATCGGACAGATGATGCGCTGGGTTTTTTGGGTCGCTTCCATCAGCAGGTGACGGTCATTCATGAGGGCGGCATTCGTAAACTATTCGGCTGGCTGAATCCCGGTTTGCATCTGCACTCGGTGCAGAACATCGTGGCTTCCAAACTGTTGCCTCGTCAAAAGATTGAATTCAGTACAAATCTGCACGGCGGTGTCCGCGCCATTGTGCCGATCGGCAGTTATGAAAAGGTAATGCCTCTTAATATTCTGCCGACCTTTCTGCTCCGGGCTCTGGCGATGGACGATATTGAAGAGGCGGAAAAGCTGGGTTGTCTGGAGCTGGCGGAGGAGGATTTGGCGCTCTGCACCTATGTCTGTCCGTCAAAGATTGAGCATGGTGAAAATCTGCGCCGGGTATTAACCATGATTGAGAAGGAAGGTTAGTGCAGGTGTTGCGAAAATTTCTGGATAAGCAGGCGCGACATTTCCGAAAAGGCGAAAAACTGGAGCGTTTTTATTATCTTTTCGAAGCGATTGATACTTTTCTCTACTCACCGGGTAAAGTCACCCGTTCGACGATTCACGTACGTGACGTCATAGACCTCAAGCGCATGATGGTAACGGTGATTGTGGCGCTGATTCCGGCGATTGCCATGGCGCTTTACAACACCGGATTGCAGGCGAATCTCATTATTTTCGGGCTGGATTCGGTTCCGCTGAATACCTGGCAGCAGCGGGTTGTGCACTGGTTGGGGGTTGGATTCAATCCGCACCATTTTTGGGCTAATCTCTTCCACGGCGCTCTCTACTTTTTTCCGGTTTATTTTGTCACTTTGGCTGTCGGCGGTTTCTGGGAGGTGCTGTTTGCCACCGTGCGCCGGCATGAGATCGCCGAGGGATTTTTTGTTACGAGTTTGCTTTTTCCGCTGATTCTGCCGCCGACAATGCCGTACTGGCAGGTGGCGCTGGGCATCAGCTTTGGCGTGGTCATCGGAAAGGAGGTTTTCGGCGGTGTGGGGATGAATGTTTTAAACCCGGCATTGGTGGGACGGGCGTTCCTCTTTTTTTCCTATCCGGCGCAAATCTCGGGCGACAATGTCTGGGTGGCGGTGGATGGAATCAGCCGGGCGACGCCCCTGGCGCAGCTGGCGGACCCGTTGAGCCAATTCGGGACGCGCTGGTGGGATGCCTTTTTGGGGTTTATTCCCGGTTCCATGGGGGAGACCTCGACTTTGGCGTGCCTGCTTGGCGCCGTGATTCTGGTCTTTACCGGCATTGGTTCCTGGCGGATCATGCTGAGTATTCTTTTTGGAATGCTGGGCACGTCGCTTTTATTCAACCTGATTGGCAGCGCAACAAACGCGCTATTTCAGGTGACGCCCTGGTGGCATCTGGTGTTGGGCGGATTTGCCTTTGGGACAGTGTTTATGGCGACCGATCCGGTAACGGCGGCGATGACTAACCCGGGCAAATATCTCTACGGTTTGCTGATCGGTGTCCTGGTTGTTCTGATCCGGGTCATCAACCCGGCGTTTCCCGAGGGCATGATGCTGGCGATTCTTTTCGGGAATGTCTTTGCGCCGATTATTGACCGGATTTTTATTAATGCCCATATTAAACGGAGGCAGGCGCGCTATGTCAACGGATAGTACCCGTAAGACGATTATGGTGGCGCTGGGTGTCTGCCTGGTCTGTTCGGTACTGGTTTCCACGGCGGCGGTGAGTTTAAAAAGCATTCAGGACAGGAACCGACGGCTGGATAAACTGCGCAATATCCTTGATGCCGGCAATATTTCCTACGCCGCTGCCGATATTCAGAAATTATTCAATGAAAAAATCGAAGCGGACATCATCGAGCTCCAGAGTGGTACTATTTTATCTGAAGATGATTATACCGATTTGCTCAGTCCGGAGAAATTTGACATCAAAGCAATGGCGAAAAATCGGCGATATAATCGCAATCTGACAGCCGGAGCGGACCTTGCCCAGATCAGGCAGATTCCAAAATATATGACAGTTTATTGGGTCAGAGAAGCCGGTCGGGTCGAGAAGGTTATCCTGCCGATCTACGGTAAGGGGCTCTGGTCGACCATGTACGGCTTCATTGCCCTGGATAGCAACGGGGTCACGGTGCAGGGGTTTACTTTTTATGAGCATGGTGAAACGCCGGGCTTGGGTGGCGAAGTGGACAATCCTGCCTGGAAGCGCAGCTGGATCGGCAAACGGATCTGCGACGCTGCGGGCAATTTAAAAATTGAGGTTATCAAGAATAAAGTCAATCCCGCAGACGCTAACGCAGTGCATCGGATTGATGGTTTGTCGGGTGCGACAATCACCACCCGCGGCGTAAACGATTTGGTGCGTTTCTGGCTGGGTGAGAACGGCTACGGTCATTTTCTGGAGCGATTATGGGAGGGCGAATCGCCATGGGCAAAATGAAGAAAATTCTAACTACTCCGATTTTCAATGAAAACCCAATTGCCTTCCAGATTCTGGGCATCTGCTCGGCACTGGCGGTAACCGCCAAGCTGGAGACGGCGCTGGTCATGTCTCTGGCGGTGACCTTTGTGCTGGCTTTTTCCAATCTTTCGGTCAGTCTGATCCGCAAACATATTCCCGGCAGCATCCGGATCATCGTGGAGATGACCATCATTGCGTCGCTGGTGATCATTGCCGATCAGATTATCAAAGCATTTGCCTACAACATCAGCAAGCAGCTGTCAGTCTATGTGGGGCTGATCATTACCAACTGTATCATCATGGGGCGGGCGGAGGCTTTTGCCCTGAAGAATCCCCCCTGGGAGAGTTTTCTGGACGGCATCGGCAACGGGCTGGGCTATACGGTCATCCTGCTGACGGTAGGATTTTTCCGGGAGCTGATCGGATCGGGGAAACTGCTGGGTTTTCAGGTTTTGCCGGTGTATACGGAAGGTGGCTGGTACGTGCCAAACGGGCTCTTTGTGCTGCCGCCTAGCGCCTTTTTTCTGATTGCATTAATTATCTGGGCGCTGCGCACCTGGAAGCCGGAACAGGTGCAGGAGGGTTAGGAGATGCTGGAGCACTATTTAAGTCTTTTTATCAAATCTGTCTTCATTGAGAATATGGCGCTGGCGTTTTTCCTCGGTATGTGCACCTTCCTGGCGGTTTCCAAAAAGGTGGAGACGGCGACCGGTCTGGGATTGGCGGTAGTTGTGGTGCAGACTATTACTGTACCGGTCAACAATCTGCTCAATCACTATATTATCGCCGACGGCGCCTTAGCCTGGGCAGGGCTGCCGGAGGTGGATTTGAGTTTTCTGGGGTTGATAACCTACATCGGAGTCATCGCCGCAATGGTCCAGATTCTGGAGATGGTGCTGGATAAATTCATCCCTACACTCTACCATGCGCTGGGAATATTTCTGCCTTTAATCACGGTAAACTGTGCGATTCTCGGCGGCTCGCTGTTTATGGTGGAGCGCAGTTACAATTTTCCCGAAAGTGTGGTGTTTGGTCTGGGCTCGGGCACCGGCTTTGCCCTGGCAATCATCGCCTTAGCCGGCGTTCGGGAAAAAATGAAATACAGCAATGTGCCCGCCGGGTTGCGGGGTTTGGGAATTACTTTTATTACAGTAGGATTGATGGCGATTGCCTTTATGCTGTTTTCGGGAATTCAATTGTAAGGACTGCTTGTGTCGGGAATAGCTCTCATAGTTCTGGGTGTGGTCATGTTTACGTTGATCGTGCTGGCGCTGGTTGTTTTGATTCTCGTTGCCAAGTCCCGGCTGGTTCCCAGTGGTAATGTCCGCATCAGCATCAATGATAATCCTGAAAAATCGCTGGAGGTGCCGATTGGCGGCAAGCTGCTGAACGTTTTAGCGGACAACGAGATATATCTGGCATCCGCCTGCGGCGGCGGCGGCACCTGCGGGATGTGCAAATGTGTCATCACTACAGGGGGCGGACCGTTGTTGCCCACCGAAGCGACCCATATCAATCGGAGAGAAGCCCGGGAGGGTGTCCGGCTGGCGTGTCAGGTGGCGGTGAAGGAGGATTTGCAGCTGCAGCTGCCGCCGGAAATATTTGATGTCCGCAAATGGGAATGCCGGGTAAAATCCAACCGGGGCGTGGCGACCTTTATCAAAGAGCTGATTCTGGAGTTACCGGAAGGCGAAGAGGTCAATTTCCGGGCGGGTGGCTATATTCAGATCGAGGCGCCACCGCACAGGGTCAAATTCACGGATTTCGAAATTGAAGACAAATACCGGGAGGATTGGGATCGCTATGATCTTTTGCGCCATGAATCCATTGTGGAAGAGGAGGTGGTACGCGCCTATTCCATGGCAAATTATCCGGATGAGAGGGGCATTATCATGCTGAATGTGCGGATTGCCACGCCGCCACGGGAGAAACCGGATGCACCGCCCGGCAAGATGTCCTCCTATATTTTTAATTTGAAAACGGGTGACGGGGTGACGATTTCCGGTCCCTACGGTGAATTTTTCGCCAAAGGGAGCGCAAAGGAGATGGTATTTATCGGTGGTGGTGCCGGGATGGCGCCCATGCGTTCCCATATTTTCGACCAGTTGAAGCGGCTTAAGAGTAAACGGAAGATTTCATTCTGGTACGGTGCCCGCAGTCTGCGGGAGGTCTTTTATGCCGAGGAATTCGACGAGCTGGCGAAAAAACATACCAATTTCAGCTGGAATCTGGCATTATCCGAGCCGATGCCGGAAGATAAATGGACCGGCAAGTGTGGCTTCATCCACCATGTGCTGTTCGAGTCTTATCTAAAAGATCATCCGGCGCCCGAGGATTGTGAATATTACATCTGCGGACCGCCCCTGATGAATGAGGCTGTCATTCACATGCTGGACAGTCTCGGTGTGGAACCGGAAAATATTATGTATGATGATTTCGGTTAAAACGAAAATACGAGGTCGAATATGAAATTAGCTGAGGATGTCCTCAACGAAAAAGATCGCCCGATGATAAGCGTCCAGCAGGATACCACTCTTGCGGATACTTTGAAAACAATGGTAGCAAATGACATCGGTGCGACGGTCGTTAAAGATGGTGAACAAGTGGTCGGTATTTTCACCGAGCGGGACCTGTTAAAACTAGCGGCGGGGCGCAAATTCGATCCGGAATCTATCATTATCAGGGATGTTATGACGACCAATCTGTTCAGCGCCCCCTATAACGATCCGATTTACCTGCTGCTGGACAAGATTCTGGGAAAGCGCATCCGCCACATTTTTGTCGAAAAAGAGGGGCGGTTTATCGGTATCCTGTCGGCGGGCGATGTCACCAAAGCCTGCCTGAATGAGCGCACCCGCGAAATGGAATCCATCAGTTGGGATTATTACGAAAACTGGCGCTGGAAACCGAAGAAAAAGTCCTGAGTATGGTATTAAAAATTATCAGCCTTACGATTGTTGTTATGCTGGTATTTATTGCGGTGATGACGATCGTTCTGTTTGCCAGGAGGGATGGGCGAAATTCCGGCTGTCATTGCGACGGCGGCAGCTGTTCTCCCCACAAATCCGGCGATTCAGAATGCAATTGCCGGGTTTTATAAGCGGTTTTCTATATTCTCGCAGGATTAAATTTTCACCCGGATTCCTTTTCTATACAGATTGATTGTCATAATATACCGCTTCAGAAGGGCGGCAGACAGTTATGGTATATCGGAATTGAAATTCTTAAATTACCGGTCACTAATTATGATTGACAGAATGAGACAGAAAAAGATAACCGGGTAAATTTTTATATCTGCCTTCGGTGAAAAATGAGATTAAAATAGTCAGATCATATGTTTAACACCAGGATTGATTATCGTTAAAGAATGAGGAGCAGCCGTTGAAAATCATTGTACCCATCAAGCAGGTTCCTGAGACCAGTAATGTCAAAATGGACCCGGAAACCGGCACCATGGTGCGCGAAGGGGTGGAATCAATCATCAATCCGCTGGACCTCTATGCAATCGAGGCGGCTGTCTCGTTGAAAGAGGAACACGGCGCCGAGGTTATCGCCATTTCCATGGGACCGGTGAAAGCCGGCTTGGCTCTGAAAGAAGCGATTGCCATGGGTTGTGATGACGGAATTTTGCTGAGCGACAAGGCGTTTGCCGGTGCCGATACCTGGGCGACTTCCTATGTTCTTGCTCAGGCGATTAAAAAGATCGGTGCTTTCGATCTGATTCTATGCGGGGAGCGCGCCACCGACGGTGACACCGGACAGGTTGGTCCCGGCATCGCCGCCTGGCTGGATATTCCTTTCCACACCTATGTCAGTGCGATCAAGGAATTACATTCCGGGCATTTTGTTGTTGAAAGAATGGTGGAAACCGGCTATGAAATCCTGGAGATTGACCGTCCCTGCCTGCTGACGGTGGTCAAGGAGATTAACTATCCGCGCCTGCCGACCCTGCGGGGCAAACAGAGAGCCCGGAAGATGCAGAACATGGTCTGGGGACCCGCCGATATTGAAGCTAGGGGAGAGTATCTGGGATTGCCGGGCTCGCCGACCCGGGTTGTCAAAATTTCCAAACCTCAGGTTGCCAGGAATGGCGTAATTCTGTACCCGAAGGATGATAAGCAGGTGGAAGAGGCGGTTGACCAGCTCCTGGCGTTTCTGGAGCAAAAAGAGATATTGTAGAGGATTTAGAAATGGCATACAAAGGTGTTTGGATATTAGGTGAGCAGCAGGAGGGGCGCATCCGATTGGTTTCCTACGAGTTGCTTAAACGGGGGCGTGAACTTGCCGATAAACGCCAGGTGGAACTCTGGGCGGTGGTTTTGGGTAAGCAAATCAGTCAACCGGATATTGAGGAGCTTTTTCAGCGAGGCGCGGACAGGGTACTGATCGCCTTGCATCCCGGATTGGAGCATTTTTTTCCCGAACCCTATACCAGATGTCTGAGTCACCTGATACAGAAGTACCAGCCTGAGATTCTAATCGCCAGCGCTACTACCACTGGTCGGACGGTGGCACCGGCAGTTGCCATCACCTGCAATACCGGTCTGACAGCCGATTGTACAGGATTGGATATTGAGCCGGAGACCGGCAATCTGATCCAGACCCGACCGGCTATCGGCGGGAATATTTTGGCAACCATCAAGACACCCAACCACCGACCCCAGATGGCAACAGTTCGCCCGCACTCCAATAAACCGCTGGAGGCGGACCTGTCCCGCAGTGGTGAAATCATTTATGAAAAAGTTAATGACGATTTGGTCAAAAGCCGGGTCCGACGGCGTGATTTCAGACCGATTGGAGCAGAGGGCAGCAATATCCAGGATGCCGAGATCGTAATTGCCGGAGGTAAAGGATTCAAAAAAGAGGACAATTTTCGAACGGTAGCGCAACTGGCGTCCTACTTTAAAGCAGCAGTCGGGGCAACGCGGGATGTGGTGGACCTTGGCTGGGCGACTTATCCTCAGCAGGTCGGTCTGAGCGGGAAAACGGTCAGCCCCAAACTCTATGTGGCGATCGGAATTTCAGGTTCGGTGCAACATCTCGCTGGTATAAAAACTGCCGAGAATATCGTGGCGATCAATAACGATCCTGAGGCTCAGATATTTCAAGTGGCGGATTTCGGGATTGTCGCCGACCTGTTTGAGGTGCTGCCGGTCTTGCAGGAGAAGCTGAATCAGCGTGCTGAGAGTAAATTTAAAATTTAAGACTGACGCGGAGGATTAGTGGCAAAGGATCAGTATAGTGCGGTCACGCCTGAAATCATCGCCGAGCTGGAGAAGATTCTTGGAAAAAAATGGGTGATTTCCGGAGATGGAGATATGGATAAGCTCGAACCCTATTCCCATGATGAAATCGCCGAAAAGAGCTATGCCCATCTGCCGGATGTGGTCATCAAACCGCGAACGGCTGCCGAAATTGCCGCCGTGATGAAGCTGGCAAACCGGGCAAATATTCCGGTTACGCCCCGGGGTGCCGGGAGCGGGCTGTCCGGAGGAGCCGTGCCCCTATACGGTGGCATTCTGCTCTCTTTTGAAAGAATGAACAACATCCTGGAGATTGACAAAGACAATCTGGTCATTGTGGTAGAACCGGGCGTGGTGACCAATGATATCAATGCCAAACTGCAGGATGATGGACTCTGGTTTGCGGGGTATCCGATGAGTGTGGAGAGTTGCTTTATCGGGGGCAATGTCGCCGAAGACGCCGGTGGTGGAAAGGCTGTCAAATATGGGGTCACCAGTCGCTATATTCTGGGGCTCGAGATCGTCACGCCGGAGGGCGAGATTCTGCATCTGGGCGGGAAAAATGTCAAAGATGTGGTTGGCTATAATCTGCTCAAACTAATGGTTGGCTCTGAAGGGACTCTGGGTATTTTTACCAAGATAATCATTAAACTGATGCCGCTGCCTACCGAAGCCGTGGACCTGCTGGTGCTTTTTAAAGATATCGAAAGCGCCATTCGAATGGTGCCGATTATTATGACGTTCGGCAGGATTATTCCCACTGCCGTCGAATTTATGGATAAACTGTCTTTCCAGACCTCCTGTAAATACCTCAATGAGCACATGCCCTATGAACAGGCTGGTGCCATGCTCCTGATCGAGGTGGATGGAAATAATTTTGAACAACTGGAAAAGGAGTATGAAACGATTGGCGAATTGTGCCTGGAACATGGGGCGCTGGAGGTTTATGTTGCCGATAATCACACGACCCGGGAGCGGGTCTGGAAAATCCGTCGCAATATCGCCGAAGCCTTCATGGTCTATTCGCCGGTTCAGAGCCTGGAGGATATTGTTGTTCCCGTTGGTAATATTGCCAAAATTTTGTCGGAAATTGAAAAGATCGGTGAAAAATATAATATCCTGATTCCCTGTTACGGTCACGCCGGCGACGGCAATCTGCATGCGACGCCGGTGAAAAAACCGGAGATGGACATCGCAAAATGGCACCGGATACTGCCACAGCTGCTTTTGGAAATCTATCAAAAAACCAGAACTTATGGCGGTACAATCAGCGGTGAACACGGCATTGGTCATAAGCGCAAAAATTACCTCGGTGAATCGCTAGAACCTACAGCGATCGAGCTGATGAAGAGGATTAAGAGGTCCTTTGATCCAAATTATATTCTGAACCCGGGGAAAATTTTCGACCTCTAGACCGGAACTTATAATAACCTTTCTGCACAAAATGGGGCACAGCTTTGAGCTGTGCCGGGTTAATTGACTTGATTGACAGGCTTGCCGTCAAGAAATGCCCGGACATTCTGCACAACGGTTTTCATCAGCCGAATCCGGGCGGCTTTAGTCGCCCAGGCGATATGCGGGGTGATGTAACAGTTTCTTGCGGACAGTAGCGGATTGTGCGGTGCCGGCGGTTCGGTGGAGAGGACATCCAGTCCGGCACCGGCGATTTTACCAGTGTTCAACGCCTCTGCCAGGGCGGCTTCGTCAATAAGTTGACCACGGCTGGTGTTGATCAGGAAAGCTGATGATTTCATCAGGCTGAGCCGGTCTCGATTGATCATCCCTTCCGTTGCCGGCGTCAAGGGGCAGTGCAGCGTAATAACATCACTCGTCCGTAAAAGTGTCTCTAAATTAACTTTGAGAAAAGTCGCCGACTCATCCGGCAGCACAGTGATATCGTAGTAGTTAACTTTCATACCGAAGGCGCGACCGATTTTGGCGACACTCTGTCCGATGCGCCCAAAGCCGATAATGCCCAGAGTCAAACCCTGTAATTCGATCAGTGGAAATTTCCAGTAGCAGAAATCTGGAGATTGCGACCATTCTCCACTATTCACTGATAATGAATGTTCGCTTACATGCTGGCAGAAATTGAGGGTATGGGCAAAAGCCATCTGAGCCACGGACAGCGTGCTGTATGCCGGTACATTTGTAACGACGATATTTCGATCTTCGGCAGCTTGGATGTCAACTACGTTGTAGCCGGTGGAGCAGAGCCCGATATATTTCAATTTCGGCAGCTGAGCGATTTCCGATTTGCCGATGCTGACCTTGTTGATAATAAGTATTTCGGCGTCTTTTGCCCGGGTAACGATGTCTTCTGCGGCGGTGCGCTCGTGGATGACGCAGTTGCCCAGCTTCTCCAATTCAGCCCAGCTCAGGTCGCCGGGATTCAGGGTGTAACCATCGAGTATGATAATATTCATCGGTTTTCCTCTGTTTGGATGGTTTCTCATCAGACTTCAGGCAGTTTTCAACTATCCTGATCAGGAATGGCAAGGAGCTCTGAAAAAATTTACACTTTCCCGCGGGAATGCGAAATCATTTTCTTGTTGCTGATAATAATGTTTAGACTTACGCTGATGCACCGATAATATTTTCAACGATTTTGACGGCTTCGTTGGCATCACGACCGTAGGCGTGAGCGCCGATGGAATCGGCGTATTTCTGAGTTACCGGAGCACCGCCGATAACAACCTTGACTTCGGGAGTGTCTTTAAAATGTTTGACTACCTCTTCCATATAGGTCATGGTGGTGGTCAGCAGAGCACTGCACATGACGATTTGAACGCCGGCGTTCACGGCTTCTGCGTATTTGTCAACGCTGCAATTGGTGCCCAGGTCGAGCACCTCGTAGCCGGCGCCTTTCAGCATAATCGCCACCAGGTTTTTACCGATATCATGCAGATCGCCCTTAACAGTTCCCACGGCGATTTTGCCGAGCGATTTGTGGTTGCTCTGTGCCAGAATCGGTTCGATCAGGGTCAGACCAGCCTGCATTGCCCGGGCGGCAATCAGCATTTCGGGCACATAGACCTCATTGCGGGAAAAGCGTTCACCGATTTCACGCATCGCCGGGATCATTGACCCGTCCAGCAGTTGGACGACATCCTGTTTCTGTTCAATGGCTTTCTGCATGATGGTTTGAACGTTGTTGCGATCACCTTTTAGGATTGCATTAACCAGTTCTTCGTTGCGTGCCATAATCTCTCCTGTTTTCTGTTGCTAAATATAGTTAAATCTTGCTATTGTTGCGTACTCAATTATTGGCAATGCGGTAATTTCGTCCGGCATGCATAAAGGCATGGATATTTTTTTCGGGTGTATTTTTCGGCAGGTCGCAACCGGTGCTGAGGATAAAGTTCGGATAGGAATCAACAGATTTCAGCACTTCGAGGACCTCTGCCTGCACCTCCTCCGGCGAGCCGTTATGGATTTTTCCCACAGGATTAAGATTACCCATCACCAGCACATTCTCGGGCACCTGTTGCATTACTTTGAGCAAATCCATTCCGGAACTGGGTGAATCGAGGCTCAGACCGTTGACGCCGCTTTTGACCATATTTTCGATCAGGTGCATGGTGTTGCCGCAGATGTGGTACACCGTAGCGATCCCTTTCTGGCTGCACAGATCAGCCAGTTCTTTGACATAATTTCCCGAAAAATCCAGAAAATGATCCGGACCCAACATAGAAGCGCTGGGTTCCAGGACACAGATGATCTGAGCGCCTGCTTCTATCAGAAGTTGGGTATAGTCCTTGATAATTCCGTTACAGTATTCGGTGAGCGCATGCAGTCCCTGCGGCTCCAGGATAATGGACTGGGCAGCCTCCTGGGCACCGAGAATCAGAGCCGCCAGGGTATAGGGACCGGTGACGTAAGCCGCCCTGAAAACGGTGTCATCGGTGCTGTGCCGGAGGAGTTCGATGACCTTGGCGTAGCCCAGAGCGCGGGTATCAGCCGAGATGTCAATTTTCGGCAGCATGTCCACATGATCGAGATGGAAGGCGACATGCGGCACCGTGGCGGTATCGTCAATGGGGAAAAGTGTATAACGCCCGATAGCATTGGCTTCGACGGACAAATCCATCAGCGGAAAGACAATGTCCGGTGCGAAATGCTCAATCAGGGCTTGCAGGGCTTCGGCGTGAATCCGGTAATTTTGCTGACCCAGCTTAATTGTGCTGCCGATCATTTTCAAACCGGGCATGCCCACCAGCGGAACGACCAGCCGTTCGCCTTTTTCATAGGTGTGCTGGACCCTTGATTTCAAATCTAAATTCTGCATCTCCATTTCCTCGGTCTTTCAATACGGTTTATCATTTTTAAGTTTAATAGATAATCCTTTATATTTGCATATAAAATAAGGGTTGCTGTCGTTAATAAATAGTTACATATTGTCAAAATATTGCTGTATATTATCATCATGAATGCGATTGCGTTGACGCAGAGTAAATTCACCTCTTTTCCAGCCGGTGCCAGTATCACCTTTCACCGGTTAGCCTGGGAAACCGGACGCCGGTCTTTCAGCATGAATGCCGGTCCCGATTTACACTACCACATTTTGGTCAGTGATGCAACCGCCCTGCATACGCATGAATTTGCCGAATTTTTTCTGGTTATCACCGGCAAGATAAAACACATCATCAACGGAGAATGTCAGTTGCTGGATGCAGGTACACTGGTGTTTATCCGACCGACCGATGTGCACGGTTTTGAGCAACGTGAGGGTTCGGCTTGCGAACTGGTCAATGTGTCTTTTAAGCTGGAGTTTCTGCGTGACCTGAGCAATTATCTGGGGAATGATTTCTTTCTGCGGCGCTACACGGGACCGGTCACATCGCCGATTTTTAAGCTCTCCCTCTCTGAAACCGATGAGCTGGCAACTCAGTTGATCCGGATGAATGTACTACAGCATACTGCCGAGGATTTAGCGCGGTTGAAAATCAAAGTCCTGGTTGCCGATATTTTCACCCGTTTTTTTCTGGATGACAAATCCACCGGCGCCGGCAGGGCTTATCCGGAGTGGTTCGAGCAGCTGATTATCGAGATGGAAAAGCAGGAGAATTTATACGGCGGCTTGGAATGTATGAAGGAGCTGGCGCCGCGGACCCAGGCGCATCTGTGCAAATGTTTCCGTCTGTACCTGGATAAGACCCCCACGGAATTCATCAATGAGCTGCGAATCAAGCGGGCAGCCAAGCAGATCGTAGAGACCGACGATAAAATTCTCGCAATTGCCCTGGACCTGGGTTTTACCAGTCTCAGCCGGTTTCATCAGCTGTTTAAAAAATACTACGGTACCTCACCGGGAAAATACCGCCTGATGAGCCGGCAGAACGACATCCCGATTTAATAAAAGAATAGTTGAAATCCCGGGTTTTGGTTGGTAAATTAAATTTGTAAGATGTATGATTAATTAAACGGTTAAAAAATATCATGCCAGCGCTCTTTTCGAAAATCGGCAACCAGCAGACCCTGAGCCAGGAAATTGTCCAAAAAATCGAAGCTGTTATCCGGCAGAAAAAAGTCCTGCCTGCCGAGAAATTACCGACTGAAAAAGAATTGTGCCGCATGTTCGGCGTCAGCCGGACTGCCCTGCGCGAGGCGCTGCAGATGCTTAGCGCCCGGGGGCTGATCAGTATTCGCAAAGGCAGCGGAATTTATGTCAATGACTATTCGTCGGCGCATGTGATTGAGCCGATGAACCTCTTTCTTGAGTTGAAACTGGACCGCGATTATATCCTGTATGTCGTGGAGGTGCGCAAAATGTTCGAGCCGACCATTGCGCAGCTGGCGGCACTCAATCGTAGCGAGGATGATTTGCGCAAACTGTCTGTGAATTTACAGAAATTACAGCAGTCTCCGCCGGACGACTGTGTTAAACAGGGTCAAATTGACCGGGATTTTCATCTGATCATTGCCAATGCTTGCCGCAATCCGATCATACCGCTCATAGTGACGCCGATTTTTCAGCTGATGCCCAGAATCCGCTCAATAGTCTATGCGAATGTGAAAACCGCCCAGCGCGAAGCGGTTGATTATCATCAGAGAATCCTAATGAAAATCCGTGACCGAGATCCGGAAGGCGCCTATCAGGCAATGATTGCGCATCTGCAACGCGCCGAAAGGCATTCAAAAGAGATATTATCTGCAGCTGATTTAAAATTACAGGAGCTATCGTGAAACGGGCAGTCATTCTGGAAACATTGGAACGGTCGGGTATCATTGCAGTGATTCGACTGAGGAGTGCCGATAAGCTGACTGAGATAATCGATGCCCTGATCAGTGGAGGAATTCAGGCTCTGGAGATCACCATGACGACTCCGAATGCGGTGGAGATTATCCGTGACACCAGCCAAAATCTCTCTGCGGATTTTATTATCGGGGCGGGCACGGTCCTCGATTCAGACACTGCGGTGGCGGTCATCCGGGCGGGCGCTCAGTTTGTGGTCAGCCCGGTATTCAAACCGGAAATCATTTCAGTAGTGCATCAGTACGACAAAGTCGCAATTCCCGGTGCCTTTAGTGCTACGGAAATCCTGGCTGCCTGGGAGAGCGGTGCCGATATGGTCAAGGTATTCCCTGCCACCGTTTTAGGACTGCGTTATTTCAAGGACATTCACGGTCCGTTGCCACAGGTAAAATTGACTCCCACAGGTGGTGTCTCGCTGAGCAACGCCGAGGAATTTATCCGCTGCGGAGCGGTCTGTCTGGGTGTGGGCAGCGCTTTACTGGATAAAGAGCTGATCCGGAAGCAGGATTGGACGGCGCTGACGCAGCGGGCGCGTCAATTCAAAGCAGCGGTGGCGAGAGGGAGAACAGAGAAGTGAAATTGCTGAGAGGGAGATGACTCCGATGGCAGGAAAAATTGTAACCTTTGGTGAAATCATGCTGCGCCTGGCGCCGTATGACTATGAGCGAATCATTCAGACAAATCGGTTCCAGGCGACCTACGGGGGCGGTGAAGCCAATGTGGCGGTCTCGCTGGCGCAGTTTGGCGATGCAGCCTATTTTGTGACCCGCTTGCCGGACAACACACTCGGCGATGCGGCGATCCGGACATTGTCCGGTTATGGTGTCGAGGTAAATTATATAATCCGCGGTGGCAACCGGATTGGTGTTTATTTTCTAGAACCGGGTGCCTCGATTCGACCGTCAAAGGTGATCTATGACCGCGCCGGTTCGGTGATAGCGGAAATAACCATCGGTATGCTGGACTGGGCAGCGATTTTCAAGGAGAAAGACTGGTTTCATATTACCGGAATCACGCCGGCGATTTCGAAGTCGGCAGCCGCCGTCAGTCTGGAAGCAGTCAAGGCGGCAAAGCAAGCCGGTCTGAGAGTCAGTTGTGACCTGAATTATCGCAAAAAGCTCTGGACTCGTGATGAGGCGCGGGCAGTTATGTCTGAATTGGTACGGTATACCGATCTGATCATTGCCAACGAAGAGGATGCCGCCGATGTATTTGGAATCCACGCCGGTGCCAACGATGTAAAAGCGGGGAAGTTGGATAGCGCCCAGTATCGGATTGTTGCAGAAAAGCTGGCGGCTTTGTCGGGTGCCGGGAAAATTGCCATTACCCTGCGGGAAAGTCTCTCGGCGTCGGATAACAACTGGTCGGCGCTGCTGTTCGATGGTAAAAATTTTTATGAGAGTCGCAAATACGCGATTCATATCGTTGATCGGGTCGGCGGCGGTGATTCCTTTGGCGCCGGTCTGATTCACGGTTTGATAAGTGGTTGGGAAACGCAGACCGCGCTGGAGTTTGCCGTTGCGGCGTCCGCGCTGAAACAGACCATTCCCGGTGATATGAATCTGGTCAAGGAGGCTGAAGTGTTGGCAGTCGTCCAGGGTGATGTTTCGGGACGGGTTCGGCGCTGAGAAGCGGAAGCTACCAGTTTCCCGTTTGGTTGCTCGTTAATAGGATCGTTGTTAAATTGTTACCGGGTAGGTGATTCAGAAAAGAGATAGAGGAGGAAAAATGAAATTGGCGAAGTATTCAATCGGTGTTGGTGATCGCTTTGGTCATGAGGGAGTGGCTCAATTGGCAGCGTTAATCAGAGCTGCCGAGCAGAATGTTGCAATCACGCCCGTCTGGAATAAATCTTTTCGGGAACATACAACCATTGGTAGTAAGCCAGTGGATACCCGCCGGGCGGCGGACGAAGCAGTATGCGCTGTGGGATGGCAGGCGGCGTATTTCGTTGATGCCGATCATATCGGTCTAAAAACGGTGGACGATTTTATTCAATCCAGCGATTTTTTCACCATGGATGTAGCCGAAGAAATCGGCAGACCGGTAAGCGAAACAGCTCTGCAGGAATATCTGCAATTCTGTGAGCGGTTCAGCCGTCCTTTTCGAATTCCCGGCATTGCGGAAGAGATCGCCGTCACTCCAGAGATAGTCCGGTTGATTGCGCACCAGTATCTGGCGGGCATCTTCGAGGCGGAGCAAATTTATAAGCGCATTGCGACGGCAGTGCAAAAGCCTTTTGTCCTGGAGTTGTCCATTGATGAGACCGAGCAGCCGCAACGTCCGGTGGAACTCTTTTTCATTCTGGCGGGAGCCGCCTGGCGGGGATTGCCGCTGGATACAATTGCTCCAAAATTCACTGGTCGGTTCAACAAGGGTGTTGATTATGTCGGCGATACTGCCCGGTTTGCTCAGGAATTCGAAGCGGATATTATGGTGATCAAATTTGCCGTGCAGGAATTTGGATTGCCGAAGCAGTTGAAACTAAGTGTGCATTCCGGTAGCGATAAATTCACTCTTTATCCAATAATGCGTAAAATTTTACAAAAACAGGATGCCGGAGTCCATCTGAAGACAGCAGGCACGACCTGGCTTGAGGAGCTGATAGGAATGGCGGCTGCCGGCGGCGATGGACTGGCGCTGGCGAAATCAATCTATTCCGACGCCTATAATCGCCAGGCGGAACTGGTGAAACCCTACACCACGGTGTTGGATATTCATCCGGAACGATTACCCAAGCCGGACAGCGTCATGACCTGGAGCAGTGCCGAATATGTCAATGCGTTGCGGCATATTCAGAGCGAAAAGCGCTACAATCCCGACTTTCGGCAGCTGCTGCATGTGGCGTATAAGGTCGCTGCCGAGCGGGGTGCGGAATTCACCCAGGCATTGCGGCAATATGCGGATTATATTGCTCCCAATGTAACCGAAAATCTCTTTGAAAGGCATATTGCCCTGTTGTTTTTGGGCTGAAATTCATAGCGATCTGATTATATATGCGGGCTGGAAACCATCAAAAACAGAGCAGGATATTCGCGCTGGTGGTTTTATTTTTGACGGGTGCGCTGCTGGGCAGCGAACCGAAAATCAGTTTTGAGCATCTGACGATCAAGAACGGACTTTCCGACGGAAGAATTGATTGTATCACCCAGGACAGTTACGGCTTTTTATGGTTTGGGACGCAGGACGGGCTGAACCGGTTTGATGGTTATAACTTCACAGTCTTTGGTAATGATATTTTTGATTCAACATCAATTTCATCCAACTGGATCCGCTGCATTGCGGAGGATCGGGATGGCAATCTCTGGATCGGGACTGAAGGTGGCGGGCTGAACCGGTTTGACTATGAGACGGAAGAGTTTACCCGCTGGTTCAATCAGCCAAACAATCCGGAGAGCCTGAACGATAACTTCGTCCGCGTCATTTTGGAGGATAGCTACGGTGATCTCTGGATTGGTTCGCGCACCGGGCTGGTTCGCTTTGACTATGAAAAAAATGTGTTTATCCCGTTTCACCATGAGCCATTTAATTTAAACAGCCCGGCTTTTACCGAAAATATTACCGATATAATTGAGGATAGCCAGCGAGATATCTGGATAGGAACGCAGGACGGCGTTTATCTTTATAAGCGTCAGCAGGGAAGTGTCAAACATTGGACGTTTTCCAGTGAGGCGGAGCGGATTAGCGCCATTTTTGAAGACAGCTACGGAGATGTCTGGATCGGCAGTCGTTATACCGGTATCAAGGTCTTTGACCGGAAAGCCCATTCCTTTAGTCATTATCAAAATGATCCGGCTGACCTGCACAGTTTAAGCAGCAATGAGGTGAAGGATATTTTTGAAGACCGGGATAAAAACCTGTGGATTGCGACGATTCAGGGCGGTCTGAATCTCTTTGACCGAAAAAGCGGTCAATTTCGTCATTTTATCAGCAATCCTGATGATCCGTCGAGTTTGAGCAGCAACAGCGTCCGGACCATTTACCAGGACCGTACCGGAGTAATGTGGCTTGGAATGGACGGCAGTGGGATTGACCGATACGTGAAGAACCGGCAAAAATTTCAGCTCTACGATAATCGGATCGGAAATCCCTACAGGCTCAGTAATAACACGATTTTGTCAATTTATGAGGACAGCGAAGGTATTCTCTGGCTCGGAACCGAAGGTGGTGGCTTGAACCGCATTGACCGCAAATCCAACAGTTGTGTTCATTATCTGACGGATAAGGATAATCAGCGGAGTATCAGCAGTGATCAGGTCACCTGTATATTTGAAGATGGCGATGGGCATTTCTGGATCGGAACAAAGGAGGGCCTGAACCGCTTCGATCCACGGCGAAATAACTTCACCCGTTATTACAATACCAATACACCGATAACCTCCAATAATTTTATCAATATTATCCACGAAGATGACCAGGGCAGACTCATTCTGGGCACCAATAACGGGATAGTCTATTTTGATAAAACCAGTGGTAATTTTGAGCATCTTGATTTTGACGAGAATGGAGTCCTGAATAACGAAGTTGTCCTGACGCTGTTGGTAGATGACGGGATTTTGTGGATCGGGTATCTGCGCTCCGGTCTGGTGGCTTACATGCCGCAAGATAATAGTTATACCCATTTTCGTGCGGACCCGGGTCGCTCGGATCGTCTGAGTAACAACTTTGTGCAATATATTTACAGGGATCAAAAAGGTCATATATGGGTTGCCACGCGCAAAGGTTTGAACTGCATGCTCCGGGGTTCTGATGGCTTTCGGCAGTATACCAAGGCGGAAGGTTTGCCGAGTAATGTGATCGTTGGGATTCTTGAAGATCGTAACGGCTGTCTGTGGCTCAGTACTACCAACGGAATATCGAAATTTGATCCCGGGCAGGAGACTTCCACTAATTACGATATTGACGACGGATTACAGGGCAACCAATTCTGGATCAACTCCTGCTACAAGAGTCGCTCCGGTGAGCTGTTTTTCGGGGGCAACAACGGTTTCAATGCCTTTTACCCCGAGCGGCTGGCAGAGATGTCCAATCCTCACGTGCCGCCTATCGTTATCACCCGCATTCTGGTGCTCGAAAAGCCCTATCCTATTAGTATGGCGGCGAACCTGTCTGCACGCCCGCCGGTGGCATTTGCCCATAATGAAAACCGGATATCCTTTGAATTTGCGGCGCTCGACTTCACCCGACCGGAGAAAAATCAGTACGCCTACCGTCTGGAAGGATTTGATGACGAGTGGGTCAGAGCGGGAACCCGGCGCTACGCCAATTATACGAATTTAAATCCCGGAAATTACATTTTTCGGGTGAAAGGCAGCAACAACGACGGCGTTTGGAATGAGATGGGGACATCATTCGGCTTTTACATTAAAACGCCTTTCTGGAAAACCGGCTGGGCGATTCTGCTTTATATACTCGGGTTAATCGGGATTGTCTACGGGATCAATAAGTACACGCTGAATCTGGTTCGTGCTCGCCATGATCTGAAAATCGAGCGCATGGAGAAGGAGCAGGTTCAGGAAATCAATAAATTTAAACTACAGTTTTTCACCGATGTGGCGCATGAACTGAAAACACCGCTGACCCTGATTCAGGCGCCGCTGGAGGAAATTTTACACTCCGGCAGAAAAAATTTGCCCTTTAAAAATGAGTTGCAGTTAATGTACCGCAATGTGAAATACCTGACACGGCTGGTCTTTCAGCTGCTCACATTTCGGCGGGCTGAGCAGAAGCGGATGACCCTGAAGGCTTCTGAGGGTGATTTGGTGCAGTTTGCCAGAGAGGTGTATGAGCTCTTTTCCGAAAGTGCCAAAAAGCATAACATCGAATACCGGTTTGAAGCCCAGACATCTCCGATCAACGGCTGGTTCGACTGGGAAAAGCTGGAAGAGATCCTGGTGAATATCATTGATAATGCCTTTAAGTATACACCGGATAACGGTAAAATTTATGTCAAAATTGCTCCGGATGATGAATCGCCGGAGCAGCTGGTGGTAATCAGCGTCGCCGACAGCGGTGTTGGTATCAGGGCAGAAAATCTGGATCATATTTTCGAGCGGTTTTATTACGCCGGGAACGGTCAGCATTCCAGCCGGTTGAGTTCGGGACTGGGACTGGCGCTGACCAAACGGCTGGTCGAGTTGCACCATGGTCAAATAATCGTCGAGAGCCAGGAGGGCTGCGGCAGCACCTTTCGGATTAAATTGCCCATCAACCGGGAACAGTTAGGTGACGATGAAATTATTACCGATATCTCCGAGACAGCCCATTTTCACCGGATTGTGGCAGCCGGTGTGGAGGATTTGACTGTATCGGAGGATCAGACGGCGAAAACGCTTCATCCGAAAGTCTCCGCCGAACGTCCGCTGGTACTACTGGTTGAAGATGACAATGAATTGCGGGCATATTTGCGCAAATCCCTGTCGCAAAAATATCAGATTGCGGAAGCCAAAGACGGAGAAGAGGGTTTTGAAAAGGCGAAGGCGCTGGCACCAAATATCATTATCAGCGATGTGATCATGCCGAATCTGGACGGGATCGAGATGTGCCGGCGGCTCAAAGATGAGATTGCTACCAGCCATATTCCGATTATCCTGCTGACTGCAAAAGCGACCATCGAATCCAAAATTCAGGGGATTGAAACCGGCGCCGACGATTATATTGAAAAACCTTTCCATTTCCGCTTCCTGGATGCCCGTATTAAAAACATTTTAAAATCCCGGGAAAAACTGCGCGAACGATACCGCAAGGAGCTGATTCTCGAACCGGATGAAGTGGCGGTGACCTCGGCGGATGAACAGTGGCTGATGAATATCCGTAAATTCGTGGAAAGCCGGCTGGATAATCCCGAACTGGGTGTCAATCAACTCACCAGTGAGATCGGTTTGAGTCGCACAAACCTGTTCGTCAAGCTGAAAGCGCTGACCGGTTATTCGCCCGGTGAATTTATCAAGACCATCCGGCTGCAGAAAGCTACCCAGTACCTGAAGAAAAGCGATCTAACCATCAGTGAAATTGCCTATGCGGTGGGGTTTAAGTATCCCAAATATTTCAGTACCTGTTTCCACCGGCATTTTGGTCAGACACCTTCAGAGTTTCGGGATAATTCAAATTCGCGGCACGACGCTTAAAAGTTATTACATAGAACATAATTGAACCATTTCTGAACGCAATCGGATTGATAAGAAGGGATGTCAGCCGTATATTCAGACAGAAGGCGATAATGAAAAAGCTAAGATTCAGAGGAGAGTTGGTATGAAGAAGATGTTACTATGCATGAGTGTCCTTTTTATGACAGGTAATCTGCTGTATTCGCAGATTTTTGTGCCACCCGGCGATGGTACGTTGCATCAGGCGCTGGCTGGCGCCGAGGATGGCGATGTATTTCAACTGGCAGCCGGACAGACCTATACCGAAAGTGGGTATACGGAATTTGGTGATATTGTTGAGATGGATGTTACAATCGAAGTTGATGGCGACGGTTCAGAAAAGGCAATTGTAAAAATGGAGACCGAGCGTGAGGGTGACGAAACTATCACCTTTTTTAATGTCGGCGATCAGGCGTCACTGACCTTGCGGGGCATCGAATTCGACGGGGCATTAAACGAATTACCTAGTGCTAATTATCTGGTTACATTTACAATGGGAGATGTACCTACGCCGATTCTGGTAAAAAAGATAACGGTTGAAAACTGCTACATCCACAATCTGGTGGATGATGTAATCGCCGCCGGTAACGGTGATATGAAGTATAATGTGGTAGTGGATTCCACGATCGTTGATAATGTCATTATTACGAATACCTGCACCTCGATTTACTACAAATACGCCGGGGCGAATTATATTTCGCTGACAAATTCCACAATCCATAATATCAACAGCTATGGCTTACGGATCGCCGGTCCGGTGGAAACCGGATTACCGGATAATACGCCCGTCGTCGTGATTGATCATACAACCTGGTATAAAACCGGTGTTGGTGACGATGCCAGAGAAATGATTCAGGGCGAAAAGGGACCATTACTGAATCCCTGGATGGTGACGAATTCGATTTTCGTAGATCAGGTGAATAAAGACCGTACCTTTATTAATATCAAAGACAATCCCGGTCCCGGCGAAGAGAATGACTATCTGTCAACCATCGCCAGTATCTGTTTCTGGGATATCGGGCAGGTGAATTTCAGAAGCCACACCGTGATGGATACATTGCGGATGGACCCGGGCTTTGCTGATCCTGATAACGGGGATTTTACATTGCCCGAACATTCACCGCTCTTTTCGCTGGGTACCGACGGCGGTCCCATCGGCGATCCCCGCTGGTATATCGGGGTTTATGGGATCAAAGATGATGTTCCGGTGGTTAGGTCTTTTGCATTGCATCAGAACTATCCGAATCCTTTTAATCCGGTGACGCAGATTTCCTTTGACCTGGAAAAAGCAGGCTGGACGACCCTGGCGGTATACGATCTGATGGGACGCGAGCGGGCGGTGATCGTCTCTGAAAATCTGCACCCCGGGCATTACAAATACAGTTTTGATGCCAGCGGTTTGAGCTCGGGAGTCTATTTTTATCAGCTCGGTACCGCCGGTCAGACCCTAACCAGAAAGATGATGTACCTTGAGTAAAATCGGCTTGTCTCCTGTGGTTCTTTCTCAAACGGTTTATGCGTTCCCGGTTTTATTGCCGGGGTGCGCAAGCCGAATCTTCAATCCGAAAAGAGATTAGCCGGTTGAATGGCTGCTGATCAAAGAAAGTGACAGATTTGAGATTAAGAAAAATTTTTAAACCGGTGCTTTTTTGTGGAGTGGCGATAAGGATGGTTATGACTATCAGCGCAGAGCCGTTGGCATTTCCCAGTGCCGAAGGCGCTGGTCGCCATACCGTGGGCGGCAGAGGTGGCGTTGTTTATGAGGTGACCAATCTGAATGACAGCGGTCCGGGCAGTTTGCGGGAAGCGGTGGAAGCCTATGGTCCCCGTACAGTGGTATTCCGGGTCTCCGGGACAATCAAATTGGCAAGTGAGCTGAAAATCGGCAATGCCTATATTACTATCGCCGGTCAGACGGCGCCCGGCGACGGCATCTGTCTGCGGGATTATCCGGTTAAAATTGACGCCCATAATGTCATCATTCGCTATCTGCGCTTCCGGCTGGGCGATGAAACCCCGGATGGTGGCGACTATGATGCTATCTGGAGTCGTTATCGCTGGAATATTATCTTGGATCATTGTTCCGCCAGCTGGGGTGTGGATGAGACCATGTCTCTTTATGGAACCGACAGTCTAACGATTCAGTGGTGTCTGATTTCCGAAAGCCTCTATATGTCGCATCATGAAAAAGGTGCTCATGGATACGGCGGCATCTGGGGTGGAAAAAACGTCAGTTTTCACCATAACCTGTTTGCGCACCACTCCAGCCGGACACCCCGCTTTGCCGGTGGCGAAACGCCAACCTGCGTCAATGTAGATTTCCGGAATAATGTGATTTATAACTGGGGTTTTAATAATATTTACGGCGGTGAAGGAGGCACCATCAACATTGTAGCCAACTACTACAAACCCGGGCCTGCAACCAAGTCCAATGTCCGTGACCGGATTTTCGATCCTACGGGAAGTGAGGGGCGATATTACATTGCCGATAACTATATGGACGGATTTCCCGATATAACGGCGAACAACTGGAGCGGCGTGGACGGCAGTTATGCCTATGCGCCGGAAATTAAGTCGGATTCAGCCTTTCTGGCGGTGACCCTTGAATGGCAGCCGGCAGAAGAGGCTTATGAACTGGTGCTGGACAATGTGGGTGCTAACTATCCCGGGCGGGACACGGTGGATCGCCGGGTAATCCGGGATGTTCGCACCGGTACAGCCACCTGTGATGGCTATTACTATGAGATCAAACAGGGTTTTAGCGATACAAGTATTGTGAGGGGCATTATTGATTCCCAAAATGATGTCGGCGGTTGGCCGACTCTTCAGAGTCTCGAAGCGCCCCTGGACAGCGATCATGACGGGATGCCTGATCTGTGGGAGGTGTCGCAGCTGCTAGACCCCAATGACCCGGAGGATCGCAATCGGCTCGATGAAAAAGGGTATACCGCTCTGGAAAATTACCTGAACAATCTTGTCGGCGAATATGTCAGCGGTGTGGCGACGGAGCCTGCAATTGCGGCACAATTTCAGGTGGGTCAGAATTATCCCAATCCTTTTAATCCAGCCACGACGCTGCAGTTCTTCGTGCCCGAATCCGGGAACATGTCAATTATGGTCTACGATCTTGCCGGACAGCGGGTGAAAAATCTCTATAACGGATTCTGTCCGGGTGGCTATCATTCGGTTCGCTGGCAGGGAGATACTGACCGGGGCTGTGCGGTTTCCAGCGGTGTCTATTTCGCTGTGTTCAGATTTAACGGAGTACAGGAAGTTATCAAGATGCTGCTAATGCGTTAATACAGCGGACGATATGAACGCAATGGGTTATATGACACATAATCAAAATAGTCAACGATTATCAGGAGAGGCGATGTTGCGTAAACAATATTTGGCGGGTGGTATTCGCTATATTCTGATTGTGATGCTTTTTATCGGTTTTACAATGACCTTCGCCCAGACCCGCAGTCGGATCAGCGGCGTTGTCCGGGATGCCAGAGCGGGCAAACCGCTGGTCGGCGTCAATGTGATTATTGAGGGTACAGAACTGGGCGCCGCCACTGACGAAAACGGACAATACATTATTATCAATGTACCCGTGGGAACCTACCGGGTGCGGGCGTCCATGATCGGTTATGAGACCATGGTTATGAAGGATGTTTTGGTTTCGGCGGAGCGGGTGACGAAGCTGGATTTTAATCTGGTTCAAACTGTCATTGAGGGCAGTGTCGTCGAGGTGACGGCAACCCGCCACGTGCTGCACAAGGAGGTTTCCAGCACACAGATGGTAGTCACGACGGAACAGATGCAGGATGCTTCGGGCATTCGGGAGATCAATGCTTTTTTGTCGAAAATGCCCGGTGTGTCCGAGGAAAACGGCTATCTGACGATTCGCGGCGGCTCCGCCGATCAGACCGGTATGATGGTCAACGGAATATCGTACATGAACGCCGCTGCCGGCAATGCCGAGACCAGTATCCCCATGAGTGCGATTGAACAGGTTTCGTTGCTTTCGGGTGGCTACAATGCCGAGTATGGAAATTTCCGCTCCGGTTTGATCAATGTTACCACGAAATTGGGAACCAAAGACGGCTATCACGGAACGGTGTCCTATTCCCGGGATCAACCGCATATCCGGCGGTTCGGTGGCTCCTTTTATGACAAATCCAGTCCTACGGTGGCGCCCTATATTGATCCGGAGCAATGTATGGATATGTGGATTAAAGCCGCCAATAATTTTAATCTAAGCAATCCGAAATATCCGGCAAACGCCACCGATTATTTCTATCTTGCCAACTGGATGCATATGGCGATTCCCGATTACGAGGTGTTGGCGGCGTTTCCCGATTCCATGAAAGAGGTCATCGGTTATTATGAACTGACCGATGAGCAAAAGAAGGCTTTTAGAGATCATCACATGAAAGAGGAGTATTCGGACTGGAATCTGGATGGCGGATTCGGTGGTCCGCTGCCTTTTGTCGGAAAAGCACTGGGTGATGCCACCTTTTATCTTTCGCATAACTCCAAAGAACGGCATTATATCCAGCCGGTTTCCCGGAAAAGCGATCTGCTTTCCACGACACTCCTGACCCTGAAAATGCAGCCGCTGAACAACCTGACCCTGACTCTGAACGGCTTGTATAAACATCAAAGCGGCGTCAGTCCGATCCGACCGCCCTGGGGTGATTTCCCCGACGCCAGCCGGGAAGGCGGGTTTATGCCGCAGGACAATCTCAAGTTTTTCACCCGTACCCAAAACCCCGACTATTTCTATGATCCACCTTTCTTTCCGAAAATTGAGCAGAAAACCCTGGTGGGCGGAATTACCATTAATCATATTTTAAACAAATCGACCTTTTGGGAATTGAGTATTAATGGTTCACAGATTCGCGATTTTTCGGAAGTTGGTAATACCCGCGATTCCACGGTCATTACCCATTTCGGACCCTTTCCGGTGACCGAGATGCCCTATGGTAAACTCCAGTACGGCAACAACCGGGTAATCGGAATTTTTAACGGCGACACCCTGAATTATCACTATCCCTCCTATGATGCGCTGCCCGGCGTTACCAACCGACGCTTTCGCCGCAAAGAGGGAGACCTCTACACCAATGTCAAGCTGCATCAGTACCGGGCGAAATTCGACCTGAATTCCCAGATCGGAATGGTGCATTATTTGAAAGCGGGACTGGAATACAATCTGTTTATTCTCGATCACAACCTCTGGAATAAATGGAACGAGAATTATTATAATGTTTACGAATATAATTACTATCGGACGCCGAGCCAGACGGGACTCTACCTTCAGGATCAGATTACCCTGGAGTCCATCGTTGCCAATCTGGGTATCCGCTTTGATTATTACTATGGCGGCGGCGGCGAGTGGCCCTCCGGCGATCCCTTTAATGAAGAGATGTTCTTACCCCAGAAGGTCGCAGAAGATACCGTCCTTTTCCGCTATCTGGAGCAGGGCAAATCCTATATCTGGGACTTCTGGGAAGCCTATGACGATTCGGTGGACCCCGGTTTCCTGCAACCGATTAAAAATCACTTTACCATCAGCCCGCGAATCGGAGTCTCTTTCCCGATTACCGAAAATTCAAAATTCTATTTTAATTACGGACATTTTCGCTCCAACCCGCCTTACTATTCAATGTACCTCTATCGGTATCGGTATGATAAAAACGGATTGTATGATATGTCCAATCCCAATCTCGACCCGCCACGTACAATTTCTTATGAGCTGGGCGTGATGTATAATTTCTGGAAGAGTTTTCTGTTGAAGATTTCAGGGTATTCCAAAGATGTGACCGGACAGCACGGGGAGGTTACCTACAGGACTAACCGGTTGGATTACGATATGTGGGTAAACAATGAATACGAAGACATTCAGGGAATGGAAATCAATCTCTCCAAAAGCGACAACAGTTGGGTGACGGGCTGGGTTAACTTTAACTACATGCTGAAAAAGGAGGGGCTTACCGGCAAGGAGGAGATCACCGCAATCACCCTGGATAATTATGCTGAAGACCTCTATCAGGGACAGGAAAGCCGGGCATTGCCGCAACCGAAACTGAATGCGAACATCACTTTTCGGTCCCCGGAAAAATGGGGTCCTGCAATCGGGCGGTTCTATCCTCTGGGTAATATCAGTCTGACACTGTTTGGTGAATGGGAAGCCGGCGATTATTTTACGGCGAATCCTACCGGTATTCCCAATCTGAACAATAATATGCGATGGCCGGATTACTATATGGTTGATCTCAAAGCCGCCAAACGGATCAGGTTCGGCAAAGTCACCTCTACGATTTTTGTAGATGTCAGCAACCTTTTCAATTTCAAGGTCAGCCTGATGCACAGGGGCTACTGTTTTGCCAAGGATTCCGGCGATGATTTTGAAGACTGGCAGGACTTCCTGAATTATATCAAGACCCTGCGTCTGCCGGAATGGGCATCCTCGGAGTACGACAAAGTTCGCAATGAGGAGGCGGGTTATTACATTCCCGGTAATGATAAAATCGGGGAACTACGGTCTGCGAAAAAACCCTATATAGATGATCCCTTCTATACCTGCTGGCTCTACGGACAACCCCGGGATATATGGGTCGGTATCCGGTTTGATTTTTAAGAAAAGAGATGAAATGACTGCCAATCATCAAGATATGGAGTTTGCATGAAGGTTTATGAAAACCATGGGAAATCGGTAACCGGCGTAGCGGTGTACTTGCTGATTTGGCTGCTGTTAGCCGGTCTTGTCGAGGCGCAAACCCAGCCGGAACTGGCAATGGCGACGGTTCAAATGGGACGGGTCTGGGTCGGTGTCAAAGCCAATGGCGATAAAGGCAATTTTGATTTCCGCTACCCTTTCTTCCCGAATGACTACGACGTGCTGGGCGTGCGGGGACAGCAACAGGATTTATGGGGCGGTGCAGGCTTCCGGCTGGTGACCACTAACTGGTGGGACCCGATCTATCCCGATTCGCTGCACAAGGTGGCTATTTTCGGACCGACGAATAAGTATCTGCCCCAGGGTAAAGTAGTGGCAGGCGGGGAGCTGACCAATTATGCCCGTTTTGGGTATCCGGAGCAGTATGTTGATTTCGAACCGCTGGCTCTGCCGGAATTCAGTACGATCGATCCCGAGATGCTGGGTGAGTACAGTTACGACCAAATCGTGGAAGTGACCTCCGAGAATATTCTCGGTGTGCAATTGGCGCGGAAGCTGATGGCTTGGAGTCAGAGCCTGAATGATGACTACGTCATTCTCGATGTGGAGCTGACCAATGTTAGCGGTGATACGCTGCCCGATTTCTATATCAATGTGGAGTCCAACGGGGAAAACACCTATCATTCCACTGGCAATAATCCAACACTGAGGGGTGAAGAGGCGATCCAGACCTCCTATACCTGGCAGCACTATTACGGTGGTCGGATCGGCGATAGTCTGCGGGTGTTTTACGAGTACAGCGCCGATGATCCCGATATTGCCGGTGACGATATGGGCAAACCGGCGATCAGCCAGAACGGGCGCCTGGTTTTTCCAAAATTTGTCTGGTATTCCATCCTGCACGCGTCAAAACAGCCCTATACGAATCCGGCGGATGACGAAGATGATTTTCTGCAGCCGAAGGTGACCTATATCGGCAAAAGCAACCTGATTCCCTACAGTGAGGAGAGCGATGAATTCGGCAGTAAAAACTTCTGGGCGATCCGCGGCGCCTATTCGGAATTTTTGCCCATGATAGGCGAAACCTGGGACGGTACCTACCATGGAATGAATAGCGATGAGTACGGTTCGGCGGATTTCTCGGCTCTGGACGCCGTTTCCAAAGATAACAATAATTCCAAGCTGTATTCCAGCTTCGGTCCCTATACCTTTCTGCCGGGTCAGAAAATCCGGCTGGTGTTTGCCAGCGGCTATTCCGGTCTCAGTCTCGAAAAGGGCAAGGAGATCGGGCGCAAGTGGCTGAACGGAACGCTGGAAGATCCCACCGATATTCCGAACCCTGAAACAGGTTATTTGCCGGGCAATTTTGTATTTCCGGATGGTGCCACGGAAATGGATCGGCGCAAAGACCGCTGGATCAGTACGGGAATTGATTCGGTCATGGCGAGCGCTTCCCGGGCGAAGTGGAATTTCGACCATAGCTATAAAATTCCCCTTTCACCGCCACCACCCAGCCGGATTGATATTACCGGACTTGGAACGGGAGTGGAAATCAAATGGATAGATGCCGGGGCGGAAGCCATGCCGAATTTTGCCGGCTATCGGATCATGCGGCGGATATCTAATCTGGATTCGGTCTTTTATGAGGTGGTCTACAATTCCGGCGCTGACGATAAGACGGCGGAGCATCTTTTTGTTGACACTACGGTTATTGTGGGTGCGCAGTATTACTACTATGTGCAGTCGAAAGCCCGTATTGCCGCAGATGACCTGACCGCCCATCCTTCGACACGCGGGAAAACCATGTATAGCAACCGGGTGCTGCATCCCAACCTGACACCGGTATTTCCGCCCTATTTTTCACAGGACGACCTCAGCAAAATCCGGATTGTCCCGAATCCCTACAATATCAACGATCCGCTCCTGCGTGATGTGGGCTGGACCGATCGCCGCGGCTTGATGTTTCTAAATCTGCCTCCGGAGGTGACTATTAAGATATTTACCGAAAACGGCGACTGGGTGCAGACGCTGGAACATTACAGTCCACCCACAGTGCTCGCCGGCAATAAGTTCTGGGATATGATTACCCGTAACCAGCAGGTGATTCACAGCGGGGTTTACATTGCGGTTTTTGAGACGCCGGACGGGCAGACAGCCATGCAAAAATTTCTGGTAATCCGTTGATGTGCGAAGGAGAAGAATCCAATGCGACTCAATAAAATGACCGGCTATGTACTGATTTTACTCTTTGTGTCTTTTACCCTGACGGATGCCCAGGTGGGTCTGAAAAAGGTGGCGCAGAGCACCATGAATTTTCAACTGGTCAGCGTCTCACCGCGCGCCAGCGCGCTGGGGGAAGCCTTTATTACGCTGGGCACCGGCGCCGAGAGTATCTTTTTCAATCCCGCCGGAATCGTCGAATCGGAAAATCATCTGGATGCCAAATTGTACATGACCCACTGGATTGCGGATATTGATTACCTGGCGGGTGCGCTCAGCTGGAATCTGGGAACCTACGGCTCCGTGGGGCTGAGCGCCCTGAGTGTGGATTACGGCACCATCTACGGGACGAGTCTGGTATCCAGTGACGAGGAGGTAAACTATCCGGCTGGCTACCGGGATTTGGGGGTGGTCAGCAATGTGGGTGCCTATTCGGTGGGTGTCTCTTACGGAAAAGCCATCAGCACGCAGTTTTTTATCGGCGGCAATGTCCGTTTGGCAGGTCAGAATCTCGGACAGAGCTATCTGGAATCCGGACTCAGGGATAATAACGCAACCAAATTGGTTTTCGATGCCGGCGTGAAATACTATACCGGTCTGCGCAGTTTCCGCTTTGGAATGGCGATCCGCAATTTCTCTTCCAATATCAAGCGGGAACGGATTTATGAACAGCTGCCGCTGATCTTTATCATGGGTGCCGCAATTGATTTGTTTGAAATGGTGTCAACGGTTCCTGAGCGCAACAGCAGTCTGACACTGGCTGTTGATTTTCTGCATCCCAATAATTATTCGGAGCGGATGAACATTGGACTCGAATATCTGGCTTTCGGACGGCTGGCGTTGCGAGCCGGGTATCAGACCAACCAGGATGTGGCTTCCTGGTCGGCAGGTTTGGGGGTAAACGCCACGCTTGCCGGCAGGACGGTGGCTTTTGACTATTCCTACTCCAATTTTGAGATTTTTGACGGGGTCAATCGCCTCTCGGTGGGATTTAATTTTTAGGGAAATTGCTATGATGAAAAATAATAAGCAGTTGATGATTGCATTATTTATCAGTGTCGTTCTGGTAAGTTTTTTCCCTTTTTGCGGCAACCGGGCTGATGACGAATATCTGAATTGGGCGGTCAGGACTACCGACTCCTTTATTAAACGGGCGCCGGATAATAAAATCACCTACGAAAAAAATCGCGCCAGGCACAAATGGCATTACGAGCAGGGCTTGATGCTGAATGCCCTGTACGGGCTCTGGCAGGTGACGGATAACCGAGACTATTTTGACTTTATCCAAAAAAATATTGATCTGTATGTCGGGGAAGACGGCTCGATTCGGACCTATGACCCGGAGGATTTCAAGCTGGATGATATCGGTCCAGGACGATCATTGCTGCGACTATATGATGCAACCGGTGACGAAAAGTATCACAAGGCAGCACAGCTGTTGCGACGCCAGCTGGAACGGCAACCGCGTACAGCGGCGGGCGGTTTCTGGCACAAGAAAATTTATCCCTGGCAGATGTGGCTGGATGGACTCTATATGGCGGCGCCCTTTTATGCGGAATATGAAAAGGTATTTGCCGGTCAACCCGATTATGCGGATGTTATCAAACAATTTACCCTCATTTATGAAAAGACGTATGATCCGGAGACGGGACTTCTCTATCACGGCTGGGACGAGAAGCGGCAGCAGCTGTGGGCGAATCCGCAGACCGGATTGTCATCGCATTTCTGGGGACGCGGGCTCGGCTGGTACATGATGGCACTGGTGGATGTGCTTGAAATTTTACCGCCGGAGACAGTGGGTAGAGCAGAACTTTTAGAGCAGCTGAATGATCTCTCAGAGGCGATTGTATCGGTGCGCGATCCGGAATCGAAAGTCTGGTACCAGGTACTGGACCAGGGGGATCGTGAGGGCAACTATCTGGAATCTTCTGCTTCGGCGATGTTTATTTACAGTTTTGCCAAAGGGGCGAATCTCGGTTACTTACCGGCTGACTATTGGAAAATTGCCAAAGAATCCTTTGGGGGCTTTCTTACTGAATTCGTCCGTGTAAATGAAGACGGTTTGGTGGATGTGCGGTACGCCTGCTCCGGTGCCGGACTGGGCGGTAAACAGCAGCGCGACGGCAGCTTTGAGTATTATATCAGCGAACCGCAACGCACCAACGATTGCAAAGCGGTCGGTCCCTTTATTTTGGCGGCGCTGGAATTGGAAAAAGGGCTCAAGAAGTGAGATGAAACGGACCGGATTTTATATTATCCTGCTGATGATAACCGTCATGATGTTATCCGGTGTGAGCTGTACCGGAAAACCAGCGACCTATCGTAATCCCATCATTCATGCTGACTATTCCGATCCGGATGTTATTCGTGTCGGGGACGATTTTTATCTGGTGTCATCCAGTTTTGCCCATACACCGGGGCTGCCGATCCTTCATTCCAAAGATTTGGTGCATTGGACGATTATCGGACATGGGCTGGAAAATCTGCCGGAAAATATTTACGTAAAACCGCAGCACGGCAAGGGTGTCTGGGCGCCGAGTATCCGGTATTTTCAGGGCGAGTTCCGGATTTATTACGGTGATCCCGATTTCGGGATTTATCTGGTCAAAGCCAAAGACCCGGCAGGTCCGTGGGAAAAACCGGTACTGGTCAAAGCCGCCAGAGGGCGCATTGATCCCTGTCCCTTCTGGGATGACGACGGCAGCGGTTACCTGGTCCACGCCTGGGCGAAAAGCCGTGCCGGATTCAACAGTCTTCTCACATTATGCCGTTTGAATGAAGACGGGACACAGATTGTTGATGAGGGGACTACGATTTTTGACGGGCACGTCAATCATCCGACGATTGAAGGTCCGAAGCTCTATAAACGGGATGGTTATTACTATATTTTTGCCCCGGCGGGAGGTGTGAAAACCGGCTGGCAGACGGTGTTGCGTTCGAAAAATATCTACGGACCTTACGAGGATAAGATTGTACTTGAGCAGGGGCGCACGAATATCAACGGTCCCCATCAGGGCGCCTGGGTGGAGACTCAGACCGGAGAATCGTGGTTTATTCATTTTCAGGATAAAGCCGCCTACGGTCGGATCGTTCATCTGAATCCGGTGAAATGGGTTGACGGTTGGGCAGTCATTGGTGCAGATTTTGATAGCAACGGCATCGGCGAACCGGTAGCGGAATACAGACTGCCATTGCCGGATGAAAAGGAAATCTTCGAGATTCAGACCGGCGATGAATTTAAAAATCCGGATTTGGGTCTGCAGTGGCAGTGGCAGGCGAATCATTCGAATGAGTGGTACTCGCTTACCGACAAGCCGGGTTATCTGCGGCTCTATTCTGTTGAATTGCCGGAGGATAACGAAAATCTGTGGACTGTCGCTGCGATTCTGGCTCAGAAATTTCCGGCGGAAGAATTCGAGGTCACGACGCGGCTGAATCTCACAAGTGCCGGCGGAGACAGAGCCGGACTGTTGGTAATCGGACGGGACTACGCCGCGCTGACGCTTTCGTATCAGGATGAAAAATACCGGCTCACGTATGCTGAGTGCAGGGACGCAGACAAAGGCAATACGGAGAGGATCGTACAGACGGTTCCGGTGGAAAAACCGGGCATCTTCCTGCGGGTGACCGTCCAAAAAGGTGTCAGGTGTATCTTTTCATATAGCCATGACGGTATCCGGTTTCAGCCGATGGGAAACGAATTCCGGGTGCGCGAGGGAAAATGGGTCGGTGCCAAAGTCGGGTTGTTTTGTATTTCTCAGGATAGTAACAATAGTGGTTATGCGGACGTTGATTTTTTCAGGGTTAATCCTGGAGATCAGGGAGCGGTATAAAGCAGGAGCCATGATATTTTTTACCATAGAAAAAAACAAGGAGGGAAAGATGAAAGAAAGTGTTATTGGAATGAATATTTTAAACACGAGGAGGTTAAGATGAAGAAAAGTGCGATTTTTGGAGTAATCTGCATCGTATTCATGGCGTTCTCCCTTGGGCATCTGAGTGCTCAGGAATGGACGGTATATGACGGCAGTGTATTGCCCGATGCCTTTGCTCCGGCATTTGTAACATCGAGTGGCACTTTTGTGGCTGAAGAGAATGTCATCGTTGATGATGATGCGATTTCGGGGAAC
>DSAS01000060.1 GCA_011046365.1 Fidelibacterota bacterium | reverse complement strand
GAAAATCTGCGTCAGGTTCGGAATCTGTGCGACCGTTATGGTATACCACTGTTTCTCGATGCCTGTCGTTTTGCCGAGAACGCCTATTTCATCAAGCTGCGGGAAAGCGGCTATGCTGACCAACTGATTGCCGATATAATCAAAGAGATTTTTTCCTATGCCGACGGTTGCACCATGAGCGCCAAGAAAGATGCTATTGTCAATATGGGCGGCTTTATTGCGTTTAATGACTCCAGGCTGTTGATACCGTTAAGAGAGAAACTGATTCAGATCGAGGGATTCCTGACGTATGGTGGGCTGGCTGGGCGTGATCTCGAGGCGATTGCCCGCGGGCTGATTGAGGTTCAGGACGAAGATTATCTGGCTTACCGCATCGGGCAGGTACGTTATCTGGGACAATTGTTGGAAGAGCGCGGTATCCCGATCCTGAAGCCGACTGGTGGTCATGCTGTTTACATTGATTCCCTGAAATTTCTGCCACATATTCCCAGGGCGGAATTTCCCGGACAGTCGCTGGTTGTAAACCTTTATCTTGAAGCCGGCATCCGAGCGGTGGAGGTTGGTAGTTTTATGTTTGCTCAAAAAGACCCTCGCACCGGTGCGTTAAAATATCCGGACCTAGATTTGGTCAGATTGGCACTACCGCGGAGAGTTTATACCGGGGGACATCTGGAGTATGTTGCCGAAGCGGTAAATGAATTATATATAAAGCGCCGGTTGCTGCGGGGCATGAAGGTCATTGATCAGCCAGACTCGCCGCTCAGACATTTTTTCGCCCGGCTGGCTTTTCTTTAAATTAAAGACAAATCAATAAAAATAATATAGTTAGGGGGAATCTAACCGGGATAAAATCATATTTTTAATATTACACTTGCTTTTAGAGGACTTCTGTTAATATTTTTAAAGGCAATTTGAAAGGGGTTAATTCTGGGAGAAAGGGATATGATTGATTCTCGGCTCTATTTCGCCTATGCCGATAATATGAACGAAGATATAATCCGGGGAATTTGTCCGGGGGTGTCTTTTGAAGGGGTGGCTGAACTCCGGGGCTATCGTCTGGTGTTTAATTCTCAGGGAAAATTGACGATTATACAGGATGAATTATCCTCGGTCTGGGGAATTGTCTGGTGTCTGTCAACGCGTGATATTCATTTACTGGATCAAAAGGAGGTCGAAACACTGGGTCGGTTTGATAAGATTACCCGAGAAACAAGCCTTCTGGATGGTCGCAAGGCGGCGGCTTTTCTGTATATAACGGAAGTTGGTGACAACCCGACGTTTAACCGGGGGCTGCTCGAAATTGTTCTCGAGCAGGCTTACTACTGGTCATTGCCTTCCAAATACATCAAATTTTTAGAAAACATGTCGGACACGGGACGCTAAACATTATTTCATCAATAAGACTTTTTTATGTGAATTGAAGTTGCGGGCTTGCATGTGGCAGAGATACATGCCGCCCGGCACGGCAACGCCGCTGTTGTCTGTTCCGTCCCAGACGACCTCATAAATGCCCGGCTGGTGCTGACCATTTGCCAGGGTGCAGATTCGTTTACCCAGGATATCGTAAATCGTAACTTCCACGGGACCCAGCTCGGAAACCACATATTTAAATTTTGTCAGTTGGTTGAAAGGATTCGGATAGTTTTGATACAACATGAACTGTTTTGGTAGCTGGTCGTTAATTCTTCTGTATCCGATGGTTGTAAAGATAAAGGGGTATTCAGCACTATTCGAGCCCCAGGTCTGATTGCCGCTGTTATCAGTCGCGACGACTTTCCAGAAATATTTCTTTTCCCGTTCCAGCGGAACGGCGGGCTGGAACTCGACAAACACCGTGTCTGCAGATTCGATAATAGCCTCGAAGCCGTTGGCTGAAAAGGTGCTATCAGTGGAATAGTAGAAGGTGTACTGAACCTTGTCGCCGAGATCGTAGTCCCGGCTGGCTTGCCATCGGAAAGTGGCGTCTGTAAGCACCGAATCTTCATAAAATTTAGGGGAAAGCAGCTGAAATTCAGCGGGGAATTCCGGGTAGGCATTTACGCCGAAATAGTGTATTTTCGACCATTCACTTTGCATGCCGTCGGGATCAATCGCCGCGACCTGATAGCCATACCAGACATCCTCATTGAGATAGCCCAGCTGGACGCTGGGGACCCCCTTTTCAGTATAGGCATAAAAATGTTTTCCGGGTTTTGTAGTTAAAAAGTAACGGACTATATAGTGAAGGTCGCGTTGATACTGCCCGGGGTCCGGATCGGAAGCCGGCAGCCATGTGACCAGCGGTTCATGGGTGTCAACAATAACCGAATCTTTCGGAATAAAGCCGGCGGTAACGGGAAAAGGTGCCTCGGGAATCTCGTTTGTGATAAAGGAATTTATCGTTGACCAGTTGGAAGCTGCACCATGGGGGTCCAGAGTTTGAATACGGTAAAAATATTTTTGATTTTCCTCCAGCGGATGGCTGATGAAACATACGGTATCACCAGGATCGGTGCGATATTCCGTACAGTTGGATTCCTGAAACAGGGCATCCGGAGAGATTTGGATTTTATAGGAAAGCTTAAACTGCAGGTCTGAAAAGTCGGGATCGCTGGCGGCATTCCAGGTTAATACCGGTGAGCGGCTTTTAATAATTTCACCATTGGCGGGGCGGAACCCGTGGGTGACGCTGAAGGGTGGATCATTTATGGGGTTGTAGATAAAGCGGATTGGCGTGTCAGGCGCCGGTCCGCGGACGTTGAACTTATCATAAGCCAGAACACGCCAGTAATAGATCTGATTATCGTTGAGTTTGGTGGTAGCAGCATCAATGGATAAAAGTCTGACTGCAAGAGTGTCTGCCGGACAGAAATCCGCCGGGTGCGGAGGGAGATTCAACCGGGAACGAATCAGTGGATTATAGAAGCTGTTCCTTTCGCTGATTTCAATTAAATAGCTTACTGAGTCACCAGGATCGGGATCGAAAACCGGCAGCCACTGGATCAGACCGGAATCGGCTATTTCAGTTAGGTCTGGCGGCGACACTAGCGGCACGGCACGACCGGGTGCTTCGTTGTATTGATTGACTGTAAAAGAGTTTACCGGTGACCAGGGTGACATTGCTTCCTCCAGGTCAATTGCCCGTACCCGCCAGAAGTAGGTAGTGTTTTCGAGCAGTGTGCTTCTCAGCCGAATGTGCGTCTGGTCGTAACGGCTTTCCTGGATAATGTAGCGGGTGTTGGAAAATGTGGAGTCACGACTGATCTGAACCCGGTATTTTAGCCGGTCGTTAACATCCTTGTCAATGGCGGGGTCCCAGCTGAAAACCGGGCGCAGTTTTTTTACAATCGTCCCACTGGGTGAAAATCCTGTTTGGGGCGGACCCGGCGCGGTATTGATATTGTCGTCGTATTGAAAGACCGCCTCCTCACCGGCGGTGGCAACATAGCCACCCCAGTTGTCACTGACCGCGATTTGAACATCGTAATAGTGACCGTCCGAAAGCTTCTTCAAGTCAACCCGCCGGAGCTGATATTGGGCGATATTGTTATACCCGATACTGAAATCCTCGGCTAGACCGAAGCGGGAGGCGATAACCAGCGAGTCGGAGATGTATTCCTGATACACCAGGTATTTGGTAATATGGTCAAGAATAATAAGGGTAAAGGAAAGACGGTCCGCCTTATCGGGATCGTCCACAAATTGCCAAAGGATATATTGATTGGGTGTCAAGACCTGTTTGTCCAGCGGCGCCAGGATTTTGGGAACCGCCGGAAACCGGTTGCCGGTATTCAGGGTAAAACAGCCCTGTTGACGGCTGCGCTGCACCGCACCTTCCCGGTCTACCGCATAGACTCGCCAGTAATAGGTCTCGTGGTTAATGACGCTTTCCAGCGGATATTCCGTCTGATGACCGCCAACGGTGATTTTATTTGTATAATAGCGAAACGATGAGTCGGTTGAGTATTCAACGATATAAGAGAGGCTGTCCCGACCAAATTGAACATCGGGATCATAAGCCGCTTGCCAGGCAAGCAGCGGTTGGTTTGCAAGTGTATCCCCGTGGACGGGGAATAACAGGTCAAATTTCTGCGGGGGGTCATTTTGGTAATTTACAAGGAAGATCTGGAGATTGCTCCAGTCCGAAAACTCGACACCGTCATGCGACCGGATGCGGTAATAGCCGAACGAATTATCCCGCAGCGCTATGGGCAACCAAAGGGTTACCCGGTCCTGTAACGTTGCCGTTCCAGTGAAAATGGTATCCAGGATAATCTCGGAAAGCAATGAATCCGTCGCGACCTGAATTTGATACGCAATTTCGGAGGCTGATATTTGCCGATCCGTTGCGGTGATGACGGGTAGCTTCAAGCTGGTCCGGGTGACAGCCAATTCCGTTTTTGAATCAATTTTGGGCACTGTTGGTGGTGTATTCATGGTAAAGAAACAGGATTTTTCTGCCTGGGAAGAATCTTGGGTGGAAAATATCTGAATCGAAAAGCGGTAGCTGGCACCCGGAAGCAGTGCACCCAGGCTGCGAAACTGGAAATGGTTACCCGGATAGGGCAGCGTATCGCTGGTCCAGATCAGCGAATCGCCGTCGTCATTTAGGAAATAGATTTGTAAAAGGGATGACATATCCCGGGAGGAATCGGAGAGCTGCCATATGAAAACCGGGGCGTGGTTCAGACATTGGCGGGGATCCGACTCGCCTTCAATGGTTAAGTGGCTAATCTGTACGGCTGCTGCTAAAAATGACGAAATCGCCCACAGAACAAGGCAGCGGAGTAAAAGGCGGATTTTATTTAAGCGATAGCAGAACATCGACACAAATTTACAAAAACCGCAGTTAATTCACGCCTTTTTTGATTTGAGAAGGTATTCTAATGAACCGGCGAGTATTTATTCGCCCATGATTTCAGTGTAGAGTTTATCAATCTCTTCGTAAAGATGTTCGATAGTGCCGTTGTTTTCCACTACGAAATCAGCCAGCTCCCGCTTCTCCTCTTCCGGCATCTGTAAAGCCATTCTCTGCAAAATCTGTTCGCGGGTCAAATTGCCGCGCCGCAGGGCACGAGCGATCCGTAATTTCATGGTTGAATAGATTAGCACGGTGTGATCGAGATGACCGTCAATACCCGATTCAAAGATCAGGGGTGCGTCCATAACCAGCAAGCCGTCGCGACCTCCTAAATCTTCCCGTAATTTTTCGAACCGTTCGATGACGCAGGGATGGACAATATTGTTTAGGGTGGATTGATTTTCTTCATTGACAAAGGCGATGCGGGCTAATTGGCTGGCAACGACGATGCCGTTCCTGACAATCTCGGCACCAAATTCATCAATTAACTGTTCTTGAATTTGGGGTTCCTGTAAAGTTTCTTTGGCGACCGCATCTGCATCAAATATAATCGCGCCCCGTTCTTTGAGGCGCTGACAGGCGGTGCTTTTTCCGGCGCCCAGACCGCCGGTAATGCCGATGGTGACCACGGTTATTTTTCCTCCAGTTGTTTGATAATTTTTCGATGAACCTCCTGCGGACTTCCCGATGAATTAACGGTTTTTAATAATCTCATGGATTTATAAAAATTGACGAGTGGCTTGGTTTGATGTTTATAGACTGAAATTCTGTTTTTAATGGTTTCGATTTTGTCATCCTCGCGCTGGTACAGTTCGCCGCCGCATTTATCGCAAACACCCTCCACGGCGGGCGGCTGGGTCAGCAGATTATAGACAGTCTGGCAATTCCGACAGACCCGGCGGGAAGACAGCCGCTTGAGAATCAGCTCTTCATCGGCTTCCAGCAGCAGGACGGCATCCAGTTGGGTTTTGTTTTCTGTAAACAGTTGATTTAACGCCTCAGCCTGAACCAGGGTACGGGGAAAACCGTCAAGTATGTATCCCTTCGGAGGATGGTCGCCGAACAGCCGATCCCGGACCAATCCCAGCATGATCTCATCGGGAACCAGTTCTCCTTTGGACATATAATGGTTGGCTTTTTTACCGAGTTCAGAGTCTGCCCGGATTGCCGAGCGCAAAATGTCGCCGGTAGAAACCTGGGGAATCCCGTACTCTTTGGATAAAATCTGAGCCTGGGTGCCCTTACCGACACCCGGGGGGCCCAACAGAATCATTTTCATGTGCATAACTCCCTCATAATTTACAGCAATATTCCGGCAATGGAGGCGGTCAACCAGCTGGCAATAGCGCCGCCGAACATCGCCTTCAGGGCGATTTTTGAGAGGTCCGAACGTCTCTCCGGCGCCAGTGCACTGATCCCACCAATCTGAATGCCGACAGACGCAAAATTAGCGAATCCGCACAGCGCATAGGTGGAAATCACAACAGCTTTTTCATCCATAACCTGATTGTGAATCAGCTCCGCCAGCGAGCCGTACGCCACAAATTCGTTAAGCGCCAGTTTGATACCCAGCAGGTTGCCTACCTCACCGGCGTACTGCCAGGATACTCCCATCAACCAAGCCAGCGGGCTCAGCACGGTGGCAAAAAGGGTCTTCATGCTACCGGGAAAAATTCCCGTGTATTCGCAACTGACAGGCGACAGAGCGCTGGCGTTGGTGTAGTGATAAAGTGTTCCGCCTAGCAGCCTGCCGTCAATCAGCCGGTCGGCAAAGGATAAAATGGTATCCACAAACCCAATCAGCGCAATAAAGGCAATCAACATGGCACCGACATTAACAGCCAGTTTCAGCCCGTCAGTGGCACCGGTGCTGGCGGCATCCAGCAGGTTGTTGGTTTTAATGATATCTGCGGGCAGTTCGGCATCACCGGAGGTTTTTGAGAGCTGGGTTTCCGGGAAAATGATTTTTGCCACCACCAACGCCGCCGGCGCCGACATTACGCTGGCTGAAATAAGGTGAATCGCACTGACCCCCATGGCAATATAGCCCGCCAGAACCCCGCCGGCTATTGTGGCAAAGCCGCCAACCATAATCGTTAATAATTCCGACATGGTCATACTGCTTAAAAAAGGGCGAATCAGCAACGGCGCTTCGGTTTGTCCGACGAAAATATTGGCGGAACAGGAGAGCGTTTCACTGCCGCTGGTACCCATGGTCCACTGCATGAAACGCGCCATCCATTTTACGATGATCTGCATGACGCCCAGATGATACAGAATTGACATGAAAGCTCCGAAAAATATGATCACCGGTAGCACTTTAAAACCGAAAAGGTAACCAAATCCTGGCCAGAAATCGGAGTTTGGATAATAGTATTTGGAAACGGCTAAATTCCCGAAGAGGAATTCTGCACCCAGATCAGCCAGCGCTAAAAAGTTCTCCACCCGGTGGCTGATAGCCGAAAAGATGATCTGTCCGGTGTAACCATGAGTGACAATCCAGACATAACCGGAGGTCAGCAGAGCGGCAACCAGATATTGTTGGTACCGGGGGATTTTGAAAACAGCTTTGAGGAGGATAGCGATGAGTATTAACCACCACAGCCATCCAAGTACATTTAGCCGGTTCAGCAAAAAGAAAACAGCGCCGGCGATAAACATGAACAGACTAATGACAATTGCGGAGAGATAAGGACTGTTTCCGATAAAACCGGCATTAATTTCATTTCTGAACAGATACAGAACAATCAAGCCGATAAAAAACAGCATAGCACAATAGGACACCAGAGGAGCCCCCAGAATAATACCGGCGAAAAGCAGCTGCAGCAGCAAGCCCCAGAGGACTGTCCGCGCATTAATCTTCTTCCGGTTGTTGGACATCAGCAGGGCGATTCCGAGCAACGTTATGATTCCGAGAACACCGACGAAGCGCATAATGGGTCCTTTTTATATTATTACGGTTTCAAGGGGTTTACTCTTCCGGCGGCTCAAAGCAGTTGCGGCAGCGGGCTTCATAGGTATCGGTGGCGCCCAGCAGAACCCGTTCACTGGATTTGGATATGCGCTGTGTGTAACTGGCAGGATTGCCGCATTTCATACAGATTGCCAGGGTTTTGGTGATGTATTCGGCTTCGCAAAGCAGAAGCGGGATCGGTTCGAAAGGTTCGCCCCGATAGTCTTTATCCAGCCCCGCTACGATGACCCGGCGACCCGACTCTGCCAGCCGGCGACAGACAGCAACCAGCGCGTTGTCGAAAAACTGTGCCTCGTCAACTCCCAGTACCTGGGCATCACCCACATGTTCGAGGATATCTTCCGCCTTTTCCACGGCGACGGAGGGAATTTTCTGCTGGTTGTGCGAAACAATGTGATCTTCGCTGTAACGAATATCAATCAGCGGCTTGAAGATTGCCACCTTTTGCCTGGCGATCTGTGCCCGCCGCAGACGGCGGATCAGCTCTTCGGTCTTACCGGAGAACATGCTGCCGCAGATGACTTCGATCCAGCCGGAGGGTTTCCCGGTGAGGGCGACAACCTCCTCAATTCCCATTGGAGAACTACGCATGGTACGACTGTGCATATTGGTTCCTAATTGGTGTGTAGAGTGATATTTTTCGGTTTAATATTATCAAAAAAGCGGTCATTTTGCCAGCTGTTTTAATAGTGAGGTTACTTTGGTTTTAAACAGATCAACCACGACGGAGTTGTGCCCGCCCTCCGGAATGATGATATCGGCGTATTGCTTGGTGGGCTCAATGAACTGTTCGTGCATCGGACGGACGGTGTCCAGATACTGGTTGATGACCGAATCCACGGTACGTCCCCGATATTTGAGGTCCCGCGTCATTCGCCGGATAAAGCGGATATCCGGAGCCGTTTGAATGTAAATTTTGATATCCATCAAATCGCGCAGTTCGGGGTCAAACAGCACCATGATACCTTCGAGAACGATAATTTTATGACCGGTGACACGGTGAACTTCGTTGCTGCGGGTGTGGGTTTTGTAATCGTAAACCGGGATTTCGACAGTCTTACCGTCAATCAGGTTGCGAATCTGCTGTTTCATCAGCTCGAAATCATACGCCTCAGGGTGGTCGAAATTGTGATGATGGCGTGCGTCCAGCGGAATGTCTTTCAGATCGAAATAGTAGGAATCCTGTTCGATGATAACCACCTGATCGGGATTGAAATCGCGCACGATGTTTTTCGCCATGGAGGTTTTCCCGGACCCGGTACCGCCGGCAATGCCGATAAGGATAGACTGTTTCATTCAGAATTTTCTTTCTCGAGTTTGGTGTTATCGAAAGGAGCGGGCAGGAGATCGCCGCTGAAGTACATTTTTGAATAGTTATTTTCTGAAAAAATATATATTGGAATATTCCCACAGATGTCCCAGATGACCTGGCGACAGGCACCGCAGGGAGTGGCACCGTTGACAGAATAGACCGCCAGGGCTTTGAACTTTGTATGACCCTTGACCACCGCCGCGGCAATGGCATTGCGTTCGGCACAGACAGTCAGTCCGTAGGAGCTGGATTCGATATTACAACCTTCAAAAATCGTCCCATCCTCCGTTAAGAGAGCGGCGCCTACCGGATATTTCGAAAAGGGGGAGTGAGAAAAGGTCGCCGCTTTCTGGGCATGTTGCTTTAGTACGTCCGGTTTAATTGCTGCCATAGTCGTTTCCTTTCATAGGGCTCCAACCATAATAATAAGGCAATCCCGGCTAAAAATCCACCAATATGCGCAAACCAGGCAACGCCGCCCTGCTGTTGGAAGGTCAGGGCTCCCAGACCGTTGCTGAGTTGCAGTAAAAACCAGAATCCCAAAACGTACAGCGCCGGAATCCAGACCCGGCGGATATAAATAAAAAACCAGATAAATACCTGGATTCGGGCGCGGGGGTAGCGGATTAAATAGGCGCCCAGAATTCCCGATATAGCACCGCTGGCGCCAATGATGGGAATGTCGGTTTGAGGGTGAATGAGAATCTGAACGAGAGCAGCGATGATACCGGCACAGAAATAAAACAGAATAAACTTAAAATGTCCCAGCGTACTCTCGATATTGTCGCCGAAAATCCAGAGATAGAGCATATTGCCGGCGAGATGGAGAAAACCGCCGTGTACAAAGAGGGAGCTGAAAAAGGGCGTGATTGCACCGATGATACCGTGGTCAAATAATCTGTTCGCAATAATACCGGTGGAATAGACCCAGGCTTGCAAGGCTTCCCGTGAAAGAATCGTCTGGTAAAGAAAAACGCCAATATTGATAATGATAATCAGGATCGTAACAATCGGCGGACTGAGTCGGAAAGTTGAATCTTTCAGCGGTATAAACATTTGCTCTAGTATACGGTAAAGGTGCTGCTGCGAGTTGTCTGGTTGTTGGCGTTATCCACGACGGTGATTTTCAGGGTGTGCTGACCGGCGGGGAGACCACCTGCAATTTTATAACGTATTTGATCTTTGGGGGCATTATATTCTACAAATAGTGGGCGATCATTCAACATAACAGAGATGGCGGTGTCATCCTTGATACCCGACAGTTGGTCCTTTACGATGGCGCTGATATAAATAATATCCCGGGCGCGGAAACGACCGCTGTTGCCGGGGAAAATGTCCGTAATTTCGGGCGGCTGTCTGTCTTTGATAAGAGCGAAGGAACCCAGTTTGTTTGTCTTGGCGCGCAAGCAGCCGTTTTCGGCAATCAGGGTATTATCCAGAAATTTCCATTTATCATCATCCAGCTGATAGACCCCGATTTTATCCAGGCTCTCCGCTCCGGTGGGAAGATTCAGCTCCACCAAAATGTCGGCTTTGAGCGGCTGCTCGACAGGATTAATGGTATACAGCTCGGATAAAAACGGAAATTCCATGCTGGAAATCAGGGGACTTTGAATGATCCAGGTTGCCAGGGTATCATAGACCGAACTGGTATCGAACAGTACGGAAAAAGTTGAATCAGCGGAAAAATGGCTCATTGAACTCCCGGGACTTGCCAGTTTAAACCGGCAGGGAATTCTCAGGATGTTTTCGGGCGATTCGTTGTAACGCCATTCCAGGGCAATGGCATATTCGAGAGTGGCAAGCGGGATCGGATTGCTGATATAGTCGCGGAGATTGAGGGGAGCCGCCGGTATTTCCATTAAATCAGACGGTGTATGGCAATAAAAGGTTGGCGGTGTGGTGGGTGCCCGGTGGAAGGTCGCCTGACACAGAAAGGTGTTGTGATTATGGATAAACGATACGGTCGGCGCGATTGCAAAAGGTCGTTGGCTACTTAGAGAGTTGAAGAAGAAAGAGCGTTTTTGATTACTTCGCATCGAACGGAGTGTCGTTTTGAGGACTGCATTTGGAATATTATTGGAAATCGCGAGTCGGACGGCTAAACCGGCTGAATCAATAGCAATATTCTCGATCTGAGCCGGTTCAATCAGAACATCTTCGGAATTGACCCAGGCGGCGTCAATAGCTACCGAATCGGTTGCCTCTACGCTGAAAAGAGCATCAATATATTGATCTGTTTTAAAAACCTCTTTTAGCTTCGGTTCAAAAGGGGGTACCGCCCTAAGGGTGAAGTGCAGAGCCGAGGTATTCATATTTTTATCGTACACCTCGATTTTTACGGCGTGGAACCCGTTGCCCAGCCGGAGAATGCCGTCACCCGGAGCTGGGGCGTAGAAACGTAAATTTTTAGTGTGATCATTGAACCAGAGTCGCTGAAAATTGCCGAAGCCCCTCTGCTTCAGCTGGAAATTGTGCGCGCGGTTGATAAGATGGGTTTCATCAAAATCGAAGCTATCGTACTGCACATGAAAAAAGAGGCTGTCAGCGACGAACAGACGGATTCCGTAGGGGTTGTAAAAATTGGGAACGCCCCGGACGGTATCGTGGGCTTTGAGTTCGATGCCGACGGGACCGGTAACGGTTATAGTATCGGTAACCCGAAAGAGTTTTTGGTGGATATAGGCGACATCAAAAATTTTATAGTTTGCCTGCCCGTCAATGCGAGACGAATTGTTTATTGGCACCACCGCCAGAGCCTGAATCGTCGGAATAGTGGGATCGTATATTTTCAGATTGGTATTCAGGGGATTGATTAAACGATGATTGGGGTCGCGGATTTCGAAGTGCAGATGAGGATGTTGTGAGCCGGTCTCCCCGGTATAGGCGATGGTATCGCCCCGGGCGACCCGGAACTCATTTTCCCGGAAGTAAATATCGGTGCGGTAGCGTCTCTGGAGCATCTGTTCGGCTCTGACATAGGCATTTAGGAAAGGATTGAATTCATCGAGATGCCCATAAACCGAAAGATTACCATCGTCATGTTTGATGTAGATTGCTTTTCCGTAACCAAAGGGAGAAGTCCGTACACGCCAGACATAGCCATCGGCGACGGCAAAAACCGGGTAACCGGCGTGATAATTTGTTTTAATATCAATTCCGGAATGAAAATGTCCGGAGCGGTATTCTCCGAAGCTGGAACTGAGCTGGCGACTGGCATTGGTCGGCCAGAGATAATTCTGGGCTATTAGCGGATTAAATGCGATTAAAAATATGGATAAAAGAAACGTGACTATTTTCATTCATACATTATCATTATTCAGGACGGAATATACAGCTCCGAGAGCAAGCATACAAAGGCTTTTCTCAAATTTGGTCATCAATTGCCCGGGAGTAGATAATCGTTCGGTTGCGACCGCTGTTTTTGGCGTTATACATGGCGCGGTCTGCTTTTTCGACGAGATCGCGACCGGTTTTCATAAAATCTCCGTCTAGCTCGGCGACCCCCAGAGAGACGGTGACATTGACCGATATACCGTTCTGTGAGACGGTTTTTTGCGCGATGGAATGACGAATTTTCTCGGCGACTGTCCGGGCACATTGCGCCTCTGTTTCCGGTAAAAGCACCACAAATTCCTCACCGCCGTAACGGGCGTAAATATCGTGTACGCGCAACTCTTTCCGTAACGTATTTCCAATCATCCGCAGTACCTCGTCGCCGAAAACATGCCCATGCGTATCATTGACTTTTTTAAAAAAATCAATGTCGAACATAATGCAGCTGAGCGCCGTCTCATACCGCATTGCCCGGGCAAATTCGTAATTCAGCTTTTCGTCGAAATTACGGCGGTTGTAGATGCCGGTCAGTGCATCGGTTGTGGATAGCGATTCGAGTTTGGAATTGGCTTCTTCCAACGCCCGGGTGCGCTCTCTGACCCGGGCATCCAGTTGAGCATTGAAGCGCTCCATCTCGACCCGGGCGACGCGGAGTTCTTCTACGGCTATTTTCAAGTGCCGTTCCCGTTTTTCAAATTGGCGGCAGAGGTTTTCCATGATTGTTGCCAAACGCCGGATTATAGGCGGATTGCCGACGCGCATGAAATTTTCGAATTTACTGTTGGCATAATTACCATAAGCCGCCTGTTCGATGGTTTGAATCAGCTCTTCGAACAGCTGGTTTTCCCGATCCTGCATGGCTAGGTCTGTTTTCCTTTACCGGTCTTTACAAGGGGTACAAAGCGCACCGGCAGCAGCTTTTCCCTTTTCAGTTGATTATGGTGTTTGCTGATCAAAATCAGATTTTGTGACCAGCCCTGCTTGCCAGACGGGATAATCATTTTGCCATTATCCGCAAGTTGATCAAGCAGCATTTTGGGAATTTCACGACTGGCGGCGGTGACGATGATCCGGTCAAAGGGCGCCTGTTCATGCCAGCCCAGGCGACCGTCACCGCATTTGTAAAAGATATTTTTAAAACCCAGCGAGTCCAATACGGATTTTGCCCGCTCCTGAAGGGATGGAATAATCTCCACCGTATAGACCGTCCGGGCGAGACGGGCAAGGATGGCGGTTTGATAACCGGAGCCGGTTCCGACTTCCAGTACTTTTGAAGAAGCCTGCACCGCCAGTGCCTGGGTCATAAATGCGACGACATAGGGCTGCGAAATGGTCTGGTCTTTTCCAATGGGCAGTGCCTGGTCGGAATAGGCGAGCGCCCGATGTTTTTCCGGCACGAATTTTTCGCGGGGAATCTTTCGCATAACCCGCAGCACTCGCGGGTCAACAATATCCCGGGAACTGATCTGAACGGCGACCATTTCTGCGGGATTCTTGGGGTTCGAATGATACAAGAATATTTCCCGGATTAAGACTGTTTCGGAAGAGTATTTAAAAATTCCAGAAGGTCTTCCAGAGACTCAATGGAGATATTTTTGAGATGTTCCAGATGAATTGTTTTAAATGTGGATAGAACTGAAATGCCATCAATAAAGTCAGGTAAATTTGGAGGAATATGAAGGGTTTTCAGAATCAGGCAATTCAGCAGGTAGTCCTGGTCCTCCCGGTCGAGCTGGGAGATGGTCAGATTCAATTCACTGAAACGCTGCTGCCTGTTCTGGATCAATTCAATGTCGGCTGGCGGGAGCAGATGGTGAAATTTACGCTTGATCCCCAGCCGGGTCCATTTGACGGCATCGTTCCAGGCTGATAGAAAATATCTCTGATAGTGCTTTTCACCTATTTCCAGGCGAAGATAATCGAACAGGTTTGCGGTAAATTTTTGACGGTGCAAATCCCAAAGATGGAAATACTGGCGGAATACGAAGTAGCCGAAGCCGGTTTTGACACTGTTGGTTTTATTAAAAAAAGCCCGCGCCTCATATTTCAGCCGGTTGAGATGATTACGGACATCTGTGGGAAAGAGGTAGAAGACCGGCGAGTTTGCGTCTTGCCGCCGCTGGCGATAGCGCCGCGGGACACGCAGCTCATCGAAGGAGAGGGAAAAGGATTTCTCCAGACCGGCGATATTGAGTTCAATAAATGCGCCATAGTCGGACATTTTGATGAAATTTTCCAGCGCCTTATCGTAGTCCGGCAGGGTCGTGATGGACGGCAGATCGAGATCGGACAGCAGCTCCGGAAAAAGGACTGTTTGCTTTGGGTCGCGGGTATAAACCATCGGTTGAAATCTCTAAGTCTGATTCTAAATCACGGTATTGTTTGGGATTATCATGTTTTTCGGAATGACAACGATGCCGTCACGGATATAGTAATTGTCATGATCAAGATTGCGGATATTTTCCTGATTTAAAATTCGGACCTGGTTACCGATTCGGGCATTTTTATCTATGATGGCATTTTTAATAATGCAATCTTTGCCGATACCGATGGGGATAGCGCCCCTTTTCGGCTTGCTTTCATAGAAATCGCCGCCCATGACGACACAGTTTTCAAGCAAAGAGTTGGTGGCGATTTTACTCCGGATACCGATGACGGAATTTTTAATGGTGCTGCCGTCAATAAAACAGCCGTCCGCCAAAAGAACCCTTTCGAAATGGCAGCTGTCTACCCGCGAACCGGGCAAAGAGCGGGCATGGGTGTAGATTGGAAATTTCTCATCGTAGAAGGTAAATGCCGGTTTCAGCGAAGTCAGTTCCAGGTTGGCTTTGAAAAAGGATTCCATGGAGCCGATATCGCGCCAGTAGTCGCTGAATGTATGGGTGAAAACGCGATAGTTTTCAATGGCGTAGGGAATGACATGTTTCCCGAAATCGGCGCTCTGATTTTGGCGTAAAATCTTGAACAGAATTGGAGTACTGAAGATATAAATACCCATGGATGCCAGAAAAGGGGTCTCCTCTGGCAACCCGGGACTGGCTGAGGCATCGAGGCGGTCGGTGCCGGGTTTTTCGACGAATTCCAGAATTCGGTTTTGTTGATCGGTTTTTAAAATGCCGAATCCGGAAGCCTCGCACCGGGGAACCGGCTTGACGGAGATCGTAATGTCCGCCCGGTTTTTGATATGGGAGTGCAGAAATTGATTGTAATCCATGCGGTAGAGATGATCACCGCTCAGGATCAGTGTGTACCTGGCGTTTATCTGTCTGATATATTCCAGATTCTGGCGGACGGCATCGGCGGTTCCCTGGTACCAATCCATATTTTCAGTGGTTTGCTGAGCAGCCAGGATATCCACGAAGCCTCTGGTAAAACGTCCCAAACGGTAGGTGCCGTAAATGTGCCGGTGCAGCGATTCGGTGTTGAATTGAGTCAGGACGTATATTCGTTCGATTTTGCTGTTCAGACAATTGCTGATGGGAATGTCAATAATCCGGAATTTGCCGCCGAAAGGCACCGCCGGCTTAGCCCGATATTTGGTCAGGGGAAACAGCCGGGTTCCCTGACCGCCTCCGAGAATTACTGCTAATATATCGGCTCTGCGCATGACTACCCCAGTAATTTAAAATGAATTATGGTTAGAATAAAGCCCAATGCAAAGCCGGCAACCACCTGTTCAGGCGTATGCGCTTTTAGGCGGACCCGGGAATAAGTTATGGGAATGACAAAGATTAATCCCCAATAGTAAACGGGCGCGACCGCCTGTCCCAGGGCGGCGATGGGTCCGCCCAGAGCCATACCGTGGATGCTGATTTTCCAGTATTTTGTAATCAGAGTGGCGACTATCGTATTGAAAGCATAAGCCCACATCAATACCAGTACCGCTCTCGGTGCGCTGACAACCCAAAGAAGAAAAAGAGCAATGATATAGATAAAGATACTGAAAATAAACGGGGAGATTCGCTTTTTCCGCTCCGGGATATCCAGACTGACCGTCTGCCCTTTTCGTTTCATTGTCATGACATGGATTGCTGGAAAAACAACAATCGCCGCGATAGCGATCAGGATAATAAAAAGGTATTGAGGAAAGGTCACATAGCTTTTGGAGAGAATCAGCAGGAAAGCCAGAGTTCCGCAGATAAAGGGGTGCAGCAGAACTGATATATATTTAGCAACAACCATCAGTTGGGCAAACGTTCTTTCTTGACAAAAAAGGGTTATGACAAAAATTCCTCGGACAATAATGGTTGATAATAAGGTCTTTTTGTCTGATTTTCAACAAGAAAGTGGAATATTTTCGAAACAGATTACGGTTAAAATAAAAATGCTCCTCGATTGAGAAGCTTGAATGTAGCGCCACGGAGGATCGAACTCCGGTTACAGGAATGAAAATCCTGGGTCCTAACCACTAGACGATGGCGCCATAAGTGTTCGGGTGAGTGACGGGACTTGAACCCGCGACCGACAGGGCCACAACCTGTTGCTCTACCATCTGAGCTACACCCACCATTTATATCTCCGGGGAGAAAATTTATCAAGAGTTGCGCCCTTTATGGTCAGAAAGGATCACTCTCCAAAAAGCCGCCAAATGTAAATATATTTAGGTAAAAAATCAAACAAATTGTTCAAAATCAACCCCAGGTAATTGATATAATAATATCGGCAATACTGAATCGGTGCATTCAGCGATTTCTGATGATCAATCGTCCGTCGGTTCGGCTGTCAACGATCGGCTGCTCTTCTACGGTTTGGATCAGAACATCCCGTCCAATGATACCGGTGTCGTGAATTTCGACATCTTCGGCGGAGAGCCCGAAAAACCGATCAATGTGTCCGACGATGTAATTATTGGTGGCGATGACATATTTTTGTTGTAGATCAATCGGCTCACCATTCACTGAAGCCTCAAGAAGGGTTTTTGACACCCCATCGTATACGCGGCGGATTCCGGACTGCTGGAGCAGATCGCGGGGGTGCTGGATGCGCCAATTCAAAATTTGCAGGAGCTGCTCGCCGGTGACGGTTACCAGTACAATGGTGTTATCAAAGGGCGAAATTTCCCAGATGTCACGGACCCGGATTGGTCCCGCATTGAGCCCCTTGCGAATCCCGCCGCTGTTTTGAAAGGCAATGTCAGCTTTGAAGTGGTGGCAGATGGCATCGGCGATCCAGTTGCCGATATTTGACTCACCGCGGCTGCTGCGGACCCAGTCGGTTTTAAGTTCACCGATTATCCGGTTCATTTCCGTTTCAATGCCGGCTTCGAGGGAATCAACGATGTGTGCCACCGCAGCGGAGGGGGTGATATTTTTAACAACGGTTTCGATCAGTTCGTATTCGTAGCGGATAATGCGCCCGGATTGCGGCATGACGACCGCCCGCAGATGTCCCAGAAATTGTCCCCGCGAACCGGCTTGACAGATCAGGATGTTATTGACCGGCACCGGCTGTTTGAGGCGGGTGTGGGAGTGACCACCGAAAATAACATCCACTGCGTTTATCCGGGTCGCCAGCAGACTGTCTTCGCGGAAACCGTTATGGCTCAGCACGACGATGAGGTCGGTTTTATCCTGAATTTCGGCGACATATTTCATGATGGACGCAGAAAGGTCCAGAATCGCTATTTTTTCCATATTGGACGGCAGGACAGTGGATTTCAGGTTTTCCATAATGCCCCCGATGATACCGATGCGTACACCCCTTGATTGTACGATTTTGTAGGGTTCCGTAAACAGTGTCATGCGGGTGGAATCGAAAATATTGCAGGACAGTACCGCAAAGTTTGCGGTGGCGACCGCCCGGCGCAGATTGTCCATACTGTAATCGAATTCGTGATTGCCGATTGTAAAGGCATCCGGTTTGATTTCATTGAGAATGCGAATCTGGGACATGCCCTTGGTGAGAGCGGAGATGGGCGAACCCTGAAAATCGTCCCCGGCATTGAGAACAACGGCTTCCGGGTAGATTCGTTTCAATGAATCAATATAACCTGCCATAGTCGCATAACCGCCGATCATCTGCCCTTTGGTATACCCCCAGTTGGAAACATAGGGGAGGTTGGCGCTGTGCAGATCGTTCCAGTGCAGGAAGCTGACCGACAGGACTGTGTCCGGCGAAGTCACGACAGTTTGCACAGGGCGTTGGATTGACGTAGAAGCGCATTGACTCAGGTAAAATGATAACAGCGCCGTGGTTAGGATTGGAGTGAGTTTGCTTTTCATGCCGATTTTCTGGATTTTCCTTTCAAATGGACCAGAGCAATTTCCGGATTAGACAGGGTAAATGCAAGGGGTTTGATGATTTAGTGCGGATAGAATTTTGGAATATCCGGTATTGGAATTATATTACACGTGATGGAAGATAGTTGGAGACCATTTTTCTGATATGTTGCTATTTTATATTGAAATGGCACTGCTCGTCGTGCTCCTGTTTCTGTCGGGTTTCTTCTCGGGTTCCGAGACGGCGCTTTTTTCCTTAACCAAAGTCCAAATCGAAAAATTAGGACTGACCCACGAAAAGAAGGGGCGCAATATCAAAATTCTGCTGGAGCGCCCTCGCCGCCTGATTATCACCATTTTGCTGGGCAATGAATTTGTTAATACCTCAATATCTTCCATCTCGGCGGCTCTGATCATCGCGCTTTTCGGCGAGGAACTACCGTGGATCAATATCGTGATTGTCCTGCCGGTACTGCTCCTGCTGGGTGAGATAACGCCGAAAACAATAGCAATTAAGAAGAATGAGGGCTTCGCTCTGTTTGTGGCGATCCCACTCTACTTTTTTTCCAGAATGGTTGCGCCGATCCGCTGGCTGATTCGGACGCTGTCCGACCGTATTGTAGACCTGTTTATCGGCGGGTCCACCCGAACCGGCAGTATCCTCACCGAAGACGTGATCAAAACGATTGTCGAAGAGGGCGAAAAAGAGGGCATCATTGATTCGCTGGAGCGGGAATATATCTATAATGTCTTTGATTTTGGTGACGCCCGGATGGACGATGTGATGACGCCCCGGATTAATATGTTCTGCCTGCCGGCGGATATGCCGCTGGATGAAATGATCCGCGAGATTAAAAAGAATCACTATTCCAAGGTGCCGATATATCGTGATAACAAGGATAATATTATCGGGATTCTGTTTGCCAATGATCTGATTGAGCTGAGTATTGATAAAAACACCAAGGACGAAAAGTCTCTGACCAAGATTCTGCGGCAGCCCTATTTTGTACCCATCACCAAGCGGGCGGACGAACTGTTTCAGACCTTTCAGCGCCGGAAAATATCGGTGGCGATCATTCTGGATGAATATGGTGGTGTTCAGGGACTGGTCAGCATGGAGGACCTGCTGGAGGCTATTTTCGGTGATATAACCGATGAATTTGAAGATGACAGCGAACAGCATGAGCAACTCGAAGAATCGCTGTTTCGAATTAATGCAAATATGTCCCTTGATGAATTTAATGAGCTTCTGAAAGTCGAGTTGGTTTCCGAAGATGTGGATACAATCGGTGGATTTGTGTTTGCCCTGTTTGGTGAACTGCCCCGGGTAAAATCCAGCATCAAACACGAAAATTTGATATTTACAGTGGAGAAAATTGAAAATAACCGCATTGATTCATTACTGGTGAAGAGGCAATAATGACTGGAATTTTAGCGATTATTATCATTTTTCTGTGTATCTTGGGCGAGGCTTTCTTCTCCGGCACGGAAATAGCACTGGTATCAGTAGACCGGATGCAACTGAAACATGCTGCCAAATCGGGTCACAGCGCATCAAAATTGGTTTCCGAAATGTTAAAAAATCCCGAAAGAATCCTCGGAACGACCCTCTTTGGAACCAATTTGTGCGTTGTCATCAGTACGACGGTTGTCTCTTCACAACTTTATCTCTGGTTGGGGGCGATGGGTGTGCCGGTAGCAATTTTTGTGATGACATCTATTAATTTGGTGTTTGCCGAGATCGTCCCGAAAAGTATTTTTCAGCAAAAAAGCAACGATATTGTGCTGCGAATTATCTATATCCTACGCTTTTTCATGCTGCTCTTTTTCCCTGTTGTTTGGCTGTTCTCCCAAACCGCATCACTGATAGCGCTTATCTTCGGTGAGAAGCGGGTGAATGACGGTCTTTTCATCAGTAAAGAAGAGCTGAAATTGATGATGAAGATGCGGCATGACACGGGTGATGTCAAGCCCAGCGAGCGCAAAATGATCAACCGGCTACTGCATTTTACGGAAACCAGTGTCCGGGAGATCATGATCCCCCTGATTGATGTCGCCGTAATGAGCGATAAGGCTACGATCCAGGAAGCGGCGGAGTACTTTGTTCAGACCAAGCACCGTCGCATTCCGGTGTACCGTGACCGGGTGGATAAGATCGTTGGAGTCCTGAACAGTTTTGATATTTTGGGGGAGAATCCGTCCAAGAGTATTAAATCCTTGATCCGCCCGGCTTATTATGTTCCCGTAACAATGGGAATTGCCAAGTTGCTGGAGGACTTGCAAAATGATCACCAGAGCATGGCAGTTGTTGTGGATGAATTTGGCGGCGCCGAAGGGGTGGTGACCATTGAAGATATCCTGGAAGAGGTCGTTGGTGATATTGAAGACGAATACGATGAGGTCGAGAATCTCTTCCGCCTGCGCCCGGACGGGACGATCGTGGTAAGCGGTCGCATGCCGGTGGATGATATCAACGATCGCTTCGGATTTATAATTCCTGAAGGAGAGTATGAAACCATCGGTGGATTCTTTTTACACCGGACGCAGCGTATTCCCAAGGTTGGTGAAAAGATACGGTTAAAAAATGCCGAACTGGTTGTCACCAAAGCCAACAGCCGGATCATTGGCGAGATAGCGATTCGCCGCTCCGATTCCTCTGATCAATCCAGCTAGAGTAAACTTTCTTTCCGATAAAATAAAAAGCCGTACCGGTGACCAAACCAGCGAGCACATCCACAATGTAGTGATAGCTGCAATAGACGGTGGCGACACAAATGCCAATCGCCAGTATGCCGAACACCCAGCGGCTCCTGGGAAATTCGGTGCGGCAATAGAGCAAGACCATGACCGTGACTGTCACATGGGTACTGGGGAACGCACCACCACCCTGTTCTCCGCCAATGGTATAGATCCAGTTCATCAGCGGGATAAAGACCGCTCCGTGCCGGAAAATGTCCTGGCGGCGGGCAACCGGTCCGTCACCGGGGAACAGAATGAAGACGAGATAGTGAACAAACATCATCAGCGTCAGTGAAAAGATCATTTCGTGCAATTTTACCGATTTTCGCGCCGTCATGATCAGACCCGGCACGAATAGAATAATGTAATAGGAAAAGTAAAAAAAATGGAACAGCTCGTCCAAAAGCAGATACTTGCCGGGAATACCGGCGAACCGGTTCAGATCGCCGAAAAGAGTGGATTCCCATTTCATCAGAGCATCGTCGAAAGTGGTTGAAAAGACGAGGTGATCATAGGAGGTTGCCTGAACATAAAAGAGTGTGAAGGAGATAATGGGCAGCCAAATGTGAAGCTGGTGAAACGTGGAATTCTCCCTACCGGACTCTTGAAAAACGAGGTAGAGCAAAATTGCGATGACAGCCAGGTCACCCAGTGTGAACAGAATAGAGAAATCCAGCTGTTGAAAAAACATAAGCGAAACCATCGTCATCAAGACCGTAAAGCAGAACAGCAGATAATCCACCGCGAAGGCGCCTTTGCGCAGACGATCAATCAGCCATTGGTCAAATTTTACAGCCATCCCTTTTGCCTGTACCAGTTGACGGTCAATTCAAATCCCCGGTCAATGTCGTAACGGGGTTGGTAATTCAGGATTGTCCTTGCTTTTTGAGAGGAAAGCAGCCAGCCGCGGGCGGTGAGCTCAGTATATTTATCCCGGTTCAGCATGGAGCTGTTGCCGCGCAGCCTCGAAATAAAAGTATTGAATTCGGCGACGGTTTTCAGCAGGAATTTTGGAATGTAAAGCGGCACCGGGTGGGTTTCCAGTTTTTCGGCGGCTTTTTTAACCAGTTCATTCTGGGTATATCCGCTATCATTTCCATCGTTAATGTGGAATATTTCACCATCGGAACGACGGTTTTTGAGACAGAGCAGAATAAATTCAATGAGGTCCGCCACATAGACCAGATTAACGTATGCTTTCCGGAAGCCGATGATCGGATTCAGGCGATATTTTGCCAGGCGGAAAATTGCCAGCGACTCCCGGTCCTCCGGTCCGTAAACAATCGGCGGTCGGATGATGGTGTAATTGATCGTCTGACCGGCTCTGATGAGGTGGTTTTCTGCCAGCAGCTTGCTGCGACCATATGCCGAAATGGGATTGGGCAGGGCGGTTTCTGGCAGCGGCTGCAGGGTGGCACTGGGACCGATTGCCGCCTGCGAGCTGATTAGGATGATTTTTTTGTCTGGTGTGAGGACATGCAGGAGATTTTCAGTTCCGGTGACGTTGGTTTTGAAAAATTCGGCAGCGTTAGTGGCTTTTGTCAGACCGGCAAGGTGGATAACCAGGTCTATTTCATCACAGACGGCAGCCAGAGATGCCGGGTCGTTGAGATCGGCAAGCACCCACCCGACATGATCTTTGAAGCTATCGGGTTTCAGGCTGGTCTGTCGCGCGAGACACCGGACATCGTAATGTTCCTCCAGCAGCTGCGGAACCAGATGTCTGCCGATAAAACCGGTTGCCCCGGTTACCAGTATTTTCATGTGCCGGTTCAATGGTTTGATGCAAGCGATTTTCGATTGGCAATTGCCTGAATGGGCAGCATAATCAGTACCCAGAGATTGGCGATGACGATGGTGTAGACGAGAAATATTTCCGGGCGGTAGAGTAGCGCTGCGACAATCAGGACACAGATATGGGCAGACAGCTCGATCAGCTGCCACAGCTTCAGGGTGATCCTGTTGACCCGATAATACCTTTCGGCGTCATACCGGGCGGAGGACAGTTTAACGCCGCTCTGCAAACGGCAATACAGCAGATATATCCGGATCAACAGCCGGTTGACGGGCTGAATATGTTCCTTTTTAAGCCGATCCAGTTCGGCGGAAAATTGGGCGATCTCTTCAGCGATAGGACGATGGACGTTCAGGGCGTGTACATAAAACTGGCTGCGGTAGTGATCCAGGAGAATGCTGTGAAGAATCATGGACAAGGCAGCCAGAAGGATGATCGCCCACAACTGTTCTCCGGGAAGCGTGGTCATTTTCGACATCCCGATTCCCAGTCCGGTAAAGATGGCGATACCGTTGGTATAGTCTATGATGCCGTCAACAATGCGACCGGTTAATGAACCGTTTCGTTTGTATCGGGCGAGCATGCCGTCGCTGCAATCAATGACGGCGGTTGCGCCGTAAAGTAATCCACCCGCCAGAAAACCCTCCCGGCTGCCCTGCGCTAAACAGATACCGCTGCCGATGCCGGTCAGGATAGCCGTTACGGAAACCTGATTGGGTGAAACCGGGAAGCGGGCTAGAATTTTTACCAGTAAAAATGCCAGCGGACGGAAAACGAATAAATCCGGCAGACCCTCGATAGGTAGCGGTTTGAGCATCGATTTGTATTCATGCCATAGGTTTTTCATGATACAAATTTACACCTTTACCCGTTAAAGATAACAGGTTTTCTTGTTTGAGACTAAAATTATCCGGGGTAAATTCCGCCACTTTTTGAACCATGACAAAGGAAAGTTAGCATGCAAGTCGGAATTGTCGGTCTGCCCTTTGCGGGGAAAACGACACTGTTTCAAACCCTGTTGAGCCAGCGTGCCGAAAGTAACGGCATTAAGTCGAAACAATCAACCGAACGGGGCATTATTAAGATCGGTGATGACCGGTTAGACCGTTTAACGGCGCTGTTTCAGCCGCAGAAAAAGGTGCCGGCGCAGGTTGAATACATCAAAATCACCGGTCTCGATCCGCTAAATGAGAGCGGGCTCTCGTCACAGTTTTTTACCGATTTAAAGATTGTGGAAGAGATCGTACTGGTGGTGCGGGCTTTTGAAGATGATCTGGTACCGCACCCTTTCGGTTTGATGAATCCATTCAGAGACCTGGAGTTTGCCTTATCAGAATTTGTCTTATCAGACCTGCTGATAATCGAAAAGCGTCTGGAGCGCCTTGCAAAGCAGCTTCAAAAGAAACCTGAAGCAACGGACCAGCGAGAGCTTTTACTGTTACAGAAATGCCGGTTATCATTGGAGGAGGGGCGGGCGATGCAGGATATTCTGCTCAGCCCGGAGGAACAGATGCTGCTCAAAGGCTATCAGTTTTTATCCGTTAAGCCGCGGCTGGCGATCTTCAATATTTCTGAAGCTGACCTGATGAATCCGGAAAGGTGGTTATCTGACCGGGGCAGTTTACCAGTATCAAGAGACCAGATCATGCCGATGTGTTTAAAAATTGAGCGGGAAATTGCCGAATTGCACGAAGCGGACCGACAGCAGTTTTTGGACGAGCTCGGCATTGGCGACCCGGCGCTGAACCGGCTGGTGCGGAAATCCTACGATTTGCTGGGCTTGATTTCCTTTTTTACTGTTGGAGCGGACGAGTGTCGCGCCTGGACAATCCGCCGGGGCATGACTGCCCAACAGGCAGCCGGTGTCATTCACTCCGATCTGGAGAGAGGCTTCATCCGGGCGGATGTGGTTTCCTGTAAAGAGCTGTTGGAACAGGGCTCCCTGTCCGCTTGTCGCCAAAAGGGGCTACTCCGACTCGAGGGTAAGGAATATGTTGTACAGGATGGTGATGTGATGGAAATTCGATTTAACGTTTGATATTTTACCTGATAAAACTGTTTTGACGCTGTGGCGAAAAGCTTATATTTATTCTGTTGAATAGGAATCATTGGGTTTGGGGACGAATAAAAACGAGCGCGCATTTGTTTATAGGCTGGGTCAGCTTTTGCTGACTATTCTGTTGGGAACAGTTTCATTTTTTCTGCTGCTGTTTTTTTTCTGGGCGGTGCTTATCGGCGGTCTGTTTCTGATTGTATTTGCACTGATTCTGGTGCCTGTGTTTTTACCGTTTAAACTGGCAAGCCGGCATCTCACGATCATGCGGATAATTTTCGGCATTTTTGCATTAATTCTGCTGTTAATGTTTGCGAAGCTGCCTGTTCAGGAAATCCAACATCGGTTTGACCGGCTGGAGCGCAAAGTTGCCAAAGAGGGACCTGGTGCACTGTCCTTTACCGACAAGCTGACGGTGTACCAGACGAACCTTATTATTTCCATATCCGGGCAGGTACTGGGATTTCCCGAATATGCCAGACAGTCTTTGCGGCTGGGCATTGGGGGCGGGACTCAGCGCAGCTGGCGGTCGGATTTTGCATTGAAATCGCCCAAGGTGAGCGGAGTATTTAAAAACTGGATTGTTCTGCTCGGGCGACAGAGTCGGGACGTATCCTTTGTCAGCCTGCCGGCGCGAACCGTCAGCTGGCAGAGCACAGCGGACGATCGGCGGGTAGCTCTGGCATTGAATCCGGTCAAGCTGGAAGCAAAAGCCAGCCCGGCAGGTCAGCGCTGGCGCTTTGATTGCCGGGCGACGACCCGGATGAAGTATCGCGAGGATGGTAGCAGAGTGATTTTCTCTGTCAACAACCAGCACTTGATTCTCCCGGAAGCCCCCTTCTGGGCACTGCAGCAGCAGGGCTGGTTAAAGCCTTTTACCGTGGTCTGGGAGTGGTCCTTTTTCAGCGACGATAGGCGCCTGAAACAGTAGTCTGTCGGAGTATGGAAATTTAATCCGGATATCGAACCGGGGATGGATTCCATCACTATCTGAAAACCCGGGTAATTCTGCAATATTTCTAAAAAGGGCTGTTGTATCTAACGATAATCCCTTGTATTTTTGCATTATGAAGATTCTGGTCATTCACGGTCCTAATCTGCCACTGCTGGGCAAGGTTTCGGTTGCAACCGGGACACGGCTGACGCTGGACAAGCTAAACAAAACTCTGCGGCGCGAAGCCCAAGTTGCCGGCGTTGAATTAAAAATTTATCAGTTCTACGATGAAGCCCGGATTCTGAAGGCGATCAGCCGCAACCGCAACGAGGTGTCTGGCATCCTGATCTGTCCGGGGGCGTTGGCGCGGTCGGCGGCTGGTTTGCGGGAATTGCTGGGAATTTTAAAAATTCCCGTTGTGGAGGTCTGTATTGAGGAATTTCCGTTTTCAGTGGAGACCTTTGAACAGTCGGTTCTGAAAGATGTTGTCGTGGCGCGGTTCATGGGCAGTGGAGCGGGACCTTTTTTAATGGGATTGAATGCGTTGCTGAAACAGCATTATTTTCAGAACAAAAAGAACATTTTTTAAGCGAGGGTTAAGCGATGAAAAGAGTATTTTCACTAATGATTGTTTTCGCCTGGATAGTGGTGGATTTGCCGGCTTTTACCGGTGAGGTGGTTGCCGAGTTTGATATCCCCGGGACCTGTCCGACGGGACTGACCTTTGACGGCAAACATCTCTGGCTGGCTGACCGCAAAGCCGACAAGCTGTTCTGTATCAATCGCAAAAACGGTAAAGTGCTGAAATCCATTGATTCACCGGCTTACTGGCCGATGGGACTTGCCTGGGATGGGCAGGCACTCTGGAATGCTGATATCAGCACCGGAAAAATTTACAGGATTGATCCGAAAACAGGACTAATTTTGAAGACGATTGATGCTCCCGACAGATCGCTGCGCGGACTCGGTTGGGACGGCAAATATCTCTGGTGCGCCGATAACGGTTCCGATTTAATCATCCAGTTCAGCCCTGCTGATGGGACAACGATCAAAGAATTTACCGCGCCGGCGAAGGACCCCCGCGGACTCTGTTTCGACGGTCGCTATTTGTGGGTTGCGGACCGGGTCGCCGATGAAATCTATATGATTGATCCTGAAAGCGGCTGTGTCGTTCTGATAACAGCGGCACCGGGTCCCTTTACCCGGGGCATGACGTTTGACGGGAAATATCTCTGGGCGGTGGATTACCAAACGGATAAACTGTATCAGTTGAAAATTGATGATGATAAATTTATTCGCAGCAACGAACGGCGGGCGAAGGTGACGATCACTCACCAGATCAGAAATTTCGGTCCCGGGAAAGTCCGGTCGGCTGAAGTTCACCTGCCGATTCCCGGCAATCGCGACAGCCAGCAGATCAACGCTGAAATCGTCTATACTCCCAACTATACCAAAATTCAAACCGACCGCTGGGGACAAAAAACCGCCTGTTTTCTGACGGAAAATCTGGACCTCTCAGCCGTCCAGGAAATCGTGTCTGTGACCGATGCAACGATCTGGGAGACGCGCTATTTTATTTTTCCCGAAAAGGTCGGATCGCTGGAAGACATTCCCGGGGAGATTAAAGCCCTGTATCTTGAAGATGGTGAGAAATACCAAATTCACCATCCGGTCATCCGGGAAGCGCTGGGAAAATGTCTTGGTGACGAGCGCAATCCCTACTGGATTGCCCGCAAAATCTACAACTATCTGATTGACAACATGTACTATGAGATGGTGGGCGGCTGGAATACGGCGCCGACGGTTTTGGCGCGCGGAAACGGCTCCTGCTCGGAATATAGTTTCGTCTATATCGCCATGTGCCGGGCCGCCGGACTGCCGGCGCGTTATGTAGGCTCGGTGGTTGTTCGCGGGGATGACGCCTGCATGGACAATGTCTTTCATCGCTGGGTGGAGGTCTATCTGCCCAATTACGGCTGGATACCGGTGGACCCCAGTGGCGGCGATAATGAACTGCCCCGGGACCAGGCTAATTACTTCGGACACCTGGCAAATCGCTTTTTAATTACTACCGAGAGTGGCGGGGGCTCGGAAACCATGGGCTGGACCTATAATGCCAACGAGTTTTGGACCACCGATCCGCAGACCAGGGTGGAAATTGAAACCATCGCCGAGTGGGAACCGCTGGAATAAATTATCAGACAGTATTGTTGGAAAATTAAGATTGCTTCCGTAAGGATTACTTTGCGGGGGTAAATCCCTAATAATACCGCTCGCGGTGCATACGATTAACGAACAGGTCGCGCGGTTTTTATCCGAAGATTATCAGTGAAAATGTGGTTGTGATCAGTATCGCCAGCAATGCCGGCAGCGCAACCTTACGGTAGTACTCCTTTAAATTTGTTTTAAAATACTCCAGCGTCACCGCTACACAGGGGTGAATCGGTGAAACGAGATACCCGATAAACACAGCGAAATACATAACGGCAAAGACCGGTGGCGACATTGTTTCAATGCCGAAACGGGCATAGTAAATCGGCAGCAGAATTGAGACCGGTACCTGGACTCGCCCGGTCACAAAGCCCAGAAACAGACCGATTCCCACCAGCAAGAAGGTTTTATTAAACGCAATGGCAGCGATAGCAGCCGACGCCTCGGTGGCTTTAAAAATATTCAAAAAGATGAACATTCCCAGGACCAGCAGAAAGAAGCGCCAGGGACGCATCTTGAGGGTGATTGGATTGAGCGCTTTGACCGGCAGTCTGCCAAAGTAAAAGGTCAGCGAAAGTGATAGAAAAACCCCTATCATCAAGGGAATCTCCTCAATGACTTGCGGGAAACAGAGTTTGCCAACTAGGTGTACGGTCGGAGCAATCATGACTGCCAGGATGGGCAGTAGGAAATTTTTCGAATTGTGTTGCCCGCCCAAATGACTGGTATCGTGAATAGGTTTCAGCAGGAAAAAATATCCCAGCAAGGTCAGTAGCAGAAACGCCGGGAACAGATAGAGCACCTCGGTATACAGGTCGAGCCCCGCCATTTTCGTCGTTGCCAGCAGACCGGCGAGTGGGTAGATCAGTACCAGAATATGCCGGAACCAGACATTGATAGCGGCATAATCGGCTTTGCTGGCGCCGGTTCCAACATTGGCGATGACCGGTGCGGAAAGCAGAGCGCCGCCCGGCATGGTGAGCATGCCCATGAAAGCCGGGGCGATGAACAGAAACGTTTTACTGCGGATGTTCAGTGACGCGATGAGTTCCCGGATTAACCCGGATTCGCTCAGCGCGCCGCCGATAATGGGCATAATTCCGACAGCCAGTGCCAGCAGAAAGATCGTAGGATCACCAATTGTCCCGATGATAATCAGCACAACCTCCGCGAGTGACAGATTCAAAACGCCCAGCGTAACTGCTGAAATCATTAGTCCAAGCCAGATGCTTTTCCGTCCGACAATTAACAGAATTACGATGGCGAAAATAAAACTGAACCAAACTAATGACAAAACGATATCCTCTTGGTCAAACCAGTGCTAAAGATAGAAGTTGATCCAGTGGATTCAAAGAAATTCAATGAAATAATTGCTTTAAATGGCGTAATTTTTGTACCATCTTGAAGCGATGAATTTGAAAAGCGGAATTTATTGAAGTGAGTTCATCAGGAAAGCAGAGCCATCCGGGTGGTGAGATTCTCAGAACTGGCAAAAAGACTGTATAAGTGGGGAAATTGATGAGAAAAATATTGGTGACCGGTGCGTTGGGACAGATCGGGTCCGAACTGACTACGGCGTTAATTGAACATTATGGTGAAAACAGGGTCCTGGCAACGGATATCCGGGAACCCGGTAAGGATTGCGATTGTCAATGGGCATTGCTGGATGTCACCGATTCGCGACGAGTGGCAGACATTGTAAGAGACCATAAAATTGGTACGATTTATCATCTGGCGGCGCTGCTATCAGCGGTAGCGGAGAAGAAGCCGCAGCAGGCTTGGCAGGTGAATATCAGCGGTTTGTACAATGTTTTAGAGGTAGCGCGGGAATTCGGCTGTGCGGTATTTACGCCCAGCAGTATCGGCGCTTTCGGACCGAACACGCCTCCTGTCACCACACCTCAGGACACGATCCAGCGCCCGACAACAATGTACGGCGTCACGAAGGTCGCCGGCGAACTGCTCTGCGACTATTACTTCAATCGGTATAAAGTGGATACCCGTGGGCTGCGCTATCCCGGCATTGTCTCTCACAAAACGCCGCCCGGCGGCGGCACTACCGATTATGCGGTGGATATTTACTATCAAGCGGTCCGGGAAAAACGATACACCTGTTTTTTAAAAGACGGTACCTATCTCGACATGATGTATATGCCCGATGCAATCAGCGGGGCAATCCAGCTGATGGAGGCTGATCCAACCAGGCTGATTCACCGTAATGCTTTTAATGTAACGGCGATGAGCGTCGGTCCTGAAATGCTGGCAGCCTCGATTAGGAAGCATATTCCGCAATTTGAAATTATTTATGATGTAGATCCAGCCCGCCAGGCGATTGCCGATTCCTGGCCCGATTCTATTGACGATTCCGCTGCCCGGGAGGAGTGGGACTGGCAGCCGGAATACGACCTCGAAAGGATGACAATTGATATGTTGAACCATTTACGAGAGAAGTTAATGGCATGATTCTGGGAATTGGATTTGATCTGATAGAGGTGGCGCGGATTGCGAAGCAGGTGGATAGCGACAGCCGTTTTAAGGAGAAAATGTTCAGCGCTGCGGAAATCGAATACTGCGAGTCCTTTAGAGTCAATAAAGCCCAGCACTATGCAGCGCGCTTTGCCGCCAAAGAGGCTTTTTTCAAGGCGCTCGGCACCGGCTATCGCGGCGGATTGGCATTCAATGAGATTACAATTATCAATGATGATCTGGGCAAACCGACAATCCGACTATCCGGAAAAACCGAAGACTATGCCCGGCAGAACCAATTCGGCGAAATTTACGTTTCCCTGTCTCATCTGCGGGAACTCGCCGGTGCGGTGGTCATCATTGAAGCAAAGCAAAATTAGGGGGAAACTATGTCTTTGAAACGCGTCCAGAACGAAATTTCAAAGCAGCTGAACGAGATCAGAGAGAGCTGTCGCGCCAAGGGCGCCGAGAAGGTGATTACCGGGATCAAACAAGCCTCCGGGAATTATGGACCGCGTTACTATCTCAGCGGTTGGGGTGCCAAAGAGTTTATCAGAATGAATTCCAATTCCTATCTGGGAATGTCATTGCGGGAGGAGCTGATTGCCGCTGAGGAGGCGACCGCCCGGAAATATGGCGTCGGTCCGGGCGCGGTGCGTTTTATCAGCGGGACACTGCAACCGCATATTGACCTTGAGCGGAAGCTGGCGGAATTTCATAACCGCCCCGCCGCCATGCTCTTCAGTTCTGCCTATGTGACCAGCATGGGTGTGATTGTACCGCTGACCACTCCGGAGACCGTTCTGATCAGTGATGAACTGAATCACAACTGCATCATCCAGGCGATGCGGCTTGCCCGACCGGCGGCGAAAGCCATTTACCGGCATAATGATATGGCGGATTTCGAAAAAAAGGTAAAAGAGAGTGTCAGTAAGGGGCGGCGGGCACTGGTGGTTACCGATGGTATATTCAGCATGCGTGGTGATCATGCCCCACTTAAGGAATTGGTGACGATTGCCGGAAAATATAACGACCGGTTTGCGGAGGGAGTTATTACCCTGATTGACGATTCCCACGGCGTAGGCGCCTTCGGCGTGACCGGTCGCGGAACCGAAGAGTACACCGGTGCGCGGGTTGATATTATCGTCGGCACACTGGGCAAGGCGTTCGGTGTCAATGGCGGCTATGTGGTGTCGGACAGGAAAATCATCGAATTCCTGCGGGAAACCGCGCCCATGTATATCTACTCCAACCCAATCACCGCTTCAGAAGCCGCTGCGGCGCTGAAGGCGGTTGAAATATTGGATAGTTCCGCGGGACGGGACATTTTAAAGCATCTCCGCCGGATGACCAACAAATTCGAACAGGGCTTGATCAAGCTAGGCTATGAAACCATCCCCGGTGAACATCCGGTAGTACCCCTGATGGTCAGGGATACGGCGATGACATCCGATTTAGTAGCTTATTTAATGGACAACGGTGTGCTGGCGACCGGCTTGAATTTTCCTGTGGTGCCCAAAGGTGATGAAGAGATCCGCTTTCAGGTCTGTGCCGACCATACGGAAGCCGATATTGATTATGTTCTCGGGATTTTGAAAATCTATCGAGAAGAGCGCCTTTAAGTATGCTTGTTTATTGACCACGGTTTTTTCGGGAACCAGGGAAAGAAGGCGCAGGTGCGCTGTTTGTACAGCTCGAACTGGACGTTGCCCGCGTATTTCTTTTCGAGCATTGGCACGCCGGAGACCTTTAACAGAAGATAGGTAATCAGCAGCGGACTGATGACAGCGGTCCAGCCGGACTGCACCGGCAGAGCCAGCAGAAAAATGCCCCACCACATGACGACCTCACCGAAATAGTTCGGATGCCGGGTATAGCGCCATAAGCCGGTTTGAATAATCTTGCCTTTATTGTCCGGGTCCTTTTTAAAACGCAGCAGCTGTAAGTCTCCCATCACTTCGAAGTAAAATCCCAGCAACCAGAGCAAGGTGCCCAGGATTCCAGCTGTACCAAGCGGCTCGCGCGGTGCGCTGGCGATCAATATCACCGGATAGGCAATTATTATCATCAGCAATCCCTGAAGTATGAAGATTTGAAAGTAGCTGCGCGGGAGCAGCCATTTACCCCACTCCTGCCGCCATTTGGCGTAGCGATAGTCCTCGCCACGACCCCGGTTACGCAGATAAATATGAATTGAAAGCCGCAATCCCCAGAGAATGACTAACAGATAGACAATCCCGCGCATTCCGGGCGAAGTCCCTTGCAGCAGAGCGATTATGGTGATGATCACAAAGCCCAATCCCCAGCCAATATCCGCGATTGAGTTGTCTTCTTTAATCACCGCCAGCAGGAAAAACAGGGACATGTAGATCCAGATACTCAGGGCGACATTCAGGATGATTGTTAGCATTGTTTTCTCTTAAAATAACATTGTCTTATACATGTATAATGGCGATAGCGACGGTACCGATACTGGCGCCGAAAACAGGGTGAAATTCGTTTCTGTTGATATATTTGCTTTGCATATTCGACCTGCCGCCGGTCAGTTCTTCTGTTTGTCTTTCTCGGCGAAATATTTACCGATCAGCACCAAATTTTTACGTTCTGTTTCGTCGAGACTCTCATATCCGGAAAGGTTGATTTTGTCCAGGAGGCGGTCCAGCTCTTCACGCATAGTCTGTTCGGAGCCCTGCAGGGTATGATCGCGGGGTGAAGATTTTTTATGATGTTTTTGAGATGGATTTTTAAAGGGATTATTAAACCGGATTCGAGGCATCTGAAAGTGGATAGATGAAAATAAATTGTGACGTTTCAAATAAATATAACCGATCACGAGACCACCGAGATGGGTCAGATGACTGATGCCGCCGGTGCCCTGCGAGAAGGATGAAAAAAAGGTGAAAATCCCCATTATCAGCACCAGGTATTTTGCCTTGACGGGAATCAGGAAATAGAGAAAAATCAGCCGGTTTGGATACATAACGGCGAAGGCGACCAGTAGAGCGTAAATAGCGCCGCTGGCACCCACCACCGGAATTGTGGAGTTGATACTGAACAACAGCGTAATCAATCCCGAGCCGATCCCGCTGATAAAATAGAATTTGTAAAACTCCCGGCGTCCCCAGGTGGCTTCGATTTCCGAGCCGAACATCCAGAGAATGAACATATTGATAAGAAGGTGACCAAAACTACCATGGATGAACATATAGGTGACCAGCTGCCAGATAAAGCCCCGGCTCCAGACAAACTGAGGGACCAGCCCGAAGTAGTAGGCGAAAAGTCCCTCCAGTCTGAAAAGCAACATAAACAGGAATACGCTTACATTGGCAATAATAATGGTTTTGACCGCGCCGCCGAACATTCGCGGGCGGATGTATTGCGAATGAAAACCGGGATTGTATTGATAATAGTTGCGATACATGATCGTCCTACATTTTAAGAGAGGATAACATCCGCAGGCTTTTGAGTTCAAGCGCTGAATCGAGGTGATAGGAAAGGTAGTGAATAAACAACCGGCGGAGCTTCTCCTCAGTAATTAATGGACCCACGTCTGCTATAATTGGTTTGGTGAGAAAGGTCAGATCATGTTTACTTAACCGGTGACCTGACGAAAGGTGCTGTCCGCAATCAGCGCAAAGCAGGATGGCATTCACGGGATCGTAAAAAGCGCTGTCCAGCAGCGCAGCCCGGCAGCGGTGGCAGGTTTCCACATTGAGCCGATATCCCAATATTTCGGCTAAATTCTGTAAAAACCGGATGAAAACAAATTTACAATTATCCGGATTTGCTTCCATGGTTTTGAGATGGGTAATGGCGCTGTCGAAAATCTCACTGTCGTGCTGATGATCATGGACGATTTTATCAATGATTTCCAGCAATGCCATGCCCAGAATGGTGCTTTCCATGCTGGCGACCGACGCAAGGAATGAGTTGAGCAGTTCGATATTGCTGAGGGTCTGGACATCCCGCGTGCTCTTATAATAATATATTGTCTCGATATGGTTGAGGGGTTCTAGCAGCCCCCGAAAGCCGCTTTTAATGCGGCGTGAGCCCTTGGCGATAACCGCTATTTTACCCTGTTCGCGGGTAAACATGCGCACGATTTTGCTGCTCTCCTGATAGGGAACTGTTCGTAAAATAAGCGCCTCTGTTTTAATCAAGGTCATATCGTCAACATAGATTAAAAGAATATTCCATTGGTTACAAGGGATTTATGACATTAAAATAATTACTCGGCAAAGAAGAGATTTGCGATACAGATTGGAAGCGATTGTTAATAAGATTTTCCGAAAATTACCCAGGTATCTGCCGCCCCGCCCGTGAAGAAGCATTTGCCTTTGCGGTTCTGCTCAAAGGGGATGCAGCGGATAGTGGCTTTAGTCTCCTCCTGGATTCTTGCCTCAGCGACGCCATCGCCAGCCCAGAAGGCTTTTACGAAACCGCCCGCTTCGATGATTTTTTTAAAGTCAGAATAATTTTCCACTTCAATTGTATTTTCATCCCGGAAATCGCGGGCTTGCCGAAAAATACTGCTCTGGATATCTTCCAGGAGCTGGTTGACCACGGAGAAGAGACTTTCAAAGGCAACAAACTGTTTTTTCCCATTATCCCGCCGGGCTAAGACGACCTGCTGTTTCTCGATGTCCTTGGGTCCGATTTCCAGGCGCAGCGGAACGCCCTTCATCTCCCACTGGTTAAATTTCCAGCCGGCTGAGACCTGTTCATTATCATCAACCACAAAGCGAATATCGGCTTTGCTGAACTGCAGTTTGATTTTGGCGACTTCTTCCATAATCCGGGCTTTCTGATCGTCACTGCGCCAGATCGGGACGATGACCAGCTGATAGGGAGCGATGCGAGGTGGCAGAATCAGCCCCTTATCGTCGCCGTGAGTCATGATTACACCGCCCACCAGGCGGGTGCTGACGCCCCAGCTGGTGGCGTAAACGTACTCCTGTTTGTTTTCACTATTCAGAAACGTAACGTCGAAGGCTTTGGCGAAGTTTTGCCCGAGATTATGTGAGGTGCCGGATTGCAGCGCTTTTTTATCGCCCATCATGGCTTCGATGGAGTAGGTATGCACGGCACCGGCGAACTTTTCGGCGTCGGTTTTTTTACCCACGTAGACCGGCATGGCGAGGTAATCTTCTGCCAGAATGCGGTAAATCTCGATGATTCTGCGGGTCTCTTCTTCTGCCTCTGCAAAGGTGGCATGCGCCGTATGACCCTCCTGCCAGAGAAATTCCGTGGTGCGGAGAAACAGGCGGGTGCGCAGTTCCCAGCGGACAACGTTCGCCCATTGATTGATTAAAAGCGGCAGATCGCGGTAGGATTTGATCCATTTTTTGTACATAGACCAGATGATGGTTTCCGAAGTGGGGCGGATATAGAGCGGTTCGTCCAGCTTTTTCCCGCCGCCATGGGTTACGACGGCGCATTCCGGTGCGAAGCCCTCCACATGTTCGGCTTCCTTGTGCATGAAACTTTCCGGAATAAACATGGGGAAATAGGCGTTGACATGACCGGTTTCCTTGAACATGCGGTCGGCGATATTGCGGATATTTTCCCACAGGGCGTACCCGTAGGGGCGGATGACCATGGTACCCTTGACCGGACCGTAATCAGCCAGCTCGGCTTTCTGGACAATATCGGTATACCAGCGGGCGTAATCTTCACTGCGTTTGGTGACACTAATTGACAATGGGGGACCTACTCTTCCTTCTTTTTCTTTTCGTCGTAACCGATTCGATCGAATGGATTAATAATACTGGTACAGATATTAAACAGATGGGCGCCGGTCCGCTTCAGAAACCGCAGATAGAGTCCGAGCGTCACGGCGTCGGACACGCTGAAATTGCCGCCGTTTTGAATCAACTCGTTGGTCGTAACGGTGCAATCTTTCGAGACTTCCCGATAGCCCTTGACCACCTGGCGTGCCAGTTCGACATTTGACTCCGGAAAAGCCTGGAGAGTGAGCTTGAAAAACTCCTCGATCCGTTTTTCTGTCCGGTTGAGTACATCTTCGTAGATGCCGCCGTGCAGTTTGCTTTTGTGGAGATTGGCGAGATCGGCGATATTTTTCATGTAATCGCCGATTCGCTCGATGTCAATGACGATGCTGGCGATGGTCAGCCCGGTCTCGATTTCCGATTTATCGAACATGATCAGGTGGGTGAGAATATCCCGGCGGATCTGTCGTTCGGATTTGTTAATAGTGATATCGGTTTGATAGATATCCAGCTCCATTTTACTGTTCTCGCAGCGCCGCAGACAGCGCACCGCCTCTGTGTACATTTTGAAATCGGTCTCAAGTGCTTTGAGATATTTTTTCAGGATTTCCGTGGTGGCATCCTGTTTTTTCCAAAGATTTAAGATCTCTTTTAACATTTTTCATTACCTCATTATAAAAATTAATAACCACGGGATGATAAAGAAAAGCAATAAAATATAGACAATCGGAATCCAGCGCCGCTGGACCGACCAGTGGGCGAACGTCTTCGCCATGGTAATCGGCACCTGCTTCAGAGGCAGCCAGATGATGATTCCGATGACATTAAACAGGAAATGACTGAAGGCAATTGTCACGGCATCGGCGTTGCTGGTGGCGAGAGACGCCAGAAAGGCGGTAATGGTGGTGCCGATATTAGCGCCGAGATCGTAGGGAAAAATCTTTTTAAGATTGAGTACACCGGCAGCTGCCAGCGGAACCACCAGGGAGGTGGTGATGGAACTGCTCTGAACCAGGGCGGTAAAAAGTATTCCCAGCATGAGTGCGCGGAAGGTGGTTTTGAAGATGTATTGATCAAAAAACGCCTCGATTTTTTTCAGTACCAGGGACTTCATCACAACGACGAGATAGCGGAGGGCAAAGAAGAGCAGGAAAAAGGCGATCAGCACACCGATCCACGGATGATTCGGGAAGAGCTGTAAAACGGCTTTCGCAACCGGATTCAGGATGGCATTAAGGGGGTTGATGAACTTCAGACCGCCCAGATTTACAAAGAGCCCGGAGGCAGCGCGCGCCGGGATGCCGATGACATTAAACATCAGCTGCAGGGGAAAGATCACCAGAACCGAGAGTACATTGAAGAAATCGTGGACGATGCTGGCACCCAGGGCACGTTCAAATTCATCCGAGCGCCGGATATGACCGATAGATACGATCAGATTGGTGACACTGGTGCCGATATTGGCACCCATGATGATCGGAATCGCCAGCCGGATTGAAACATCCGGGTCGGTGGAAAAGACACCTCCGGCGATCATACTCACCACCAGCGAGGTGGTGAGAGAGGAACTCTGTACCAGGCTGGTGGTGAAAATGCCCACAACCAAACCCATGACAGGGTTTGAGACCATTTGCATGATGGTCTGGGCGGTTTCCTTGCCCATAGCCTTGAAAGAGGATCCGATCAGCGTAATGCTGAGAAGAAAGAGGTAAATCAATCCCAGCAAAGCCAATACTTTGAGAAGGGTATGAAACCTGTTGGAAACCGTTCTTTTTACCATAAATTTCTGCCTGTTAACGTTTTTATTCGCAACCCGGGGCGAAATTAATAAATTTTTGGTAGAGTAACACGCAGAAATATTCGGTCGCTCAAATATTTTTGGGATAATAGCAGAAAACAAAGGCGTCATTCGCCAGGGAAAGCCGCGGCGGAAAGGTCGTCCGGCACCGCTCTGTTGCCCGGCTGCAGCGGGGGTTGTAAGGACAACCACTGAGAGGCTGCTCGAGGGAAGGGGATTCTCCCGGGATGGGTTGCGGCAATTGATTGCGGTCAATCATTTTCTGGATTTCCAACAGATCGGATGTGTAGGGGTGCCGGGGCTGGTCCCGCAGTGTGGCGGTTGACCCGTATTCCAGACCATAACCATTGTACAGAACCAGTAGGGAGTCAGCATAGCTCAGGGCTTCACTTAGATTATGAGTAATAAGGATCAGCGAAAGGCTGTTTTGAATTTTCAATGTTTGCAGCAGTTGCAGATACCGGTTTTTTGCAATGGTGTCCAGCGCGGTGGTTGGTTCGTCAGCGATTAGTACTCGGGGATTACCGCCCAGCGCCAGCGCCAGAGCGACTCGTTGCGCCATGCCGCCGGAAAGCTGGTGTGGGTAGCTGCTGAAAACGGTAGCGGGGTCGGTCAGCCCCAGTTTTTCGAATACATGCAGAGCCCGCTGTTTGTAGCCGGAAAGGGATTCCGAAGTATGGGCTTTGAACACGTCCAATAACTGGACACCGCATTTTAGAAGGGGATTCAGACTGCCCGGAGCGTCCTGAAAGACCATAGCAATCTCTTTCCCAATGATGTATTTAGGTCGGGATTTCGGTTGCCCGGACAGTTCGATTGCGGTTGTTGCATGCGGATAATATTTCACTGAGCCGTTTACCTGAAAATTTTCCGGCAATAGTCCCATAATTGTCCTGCCCAGGGTCGTCTTGCCGCTACCACTTTCGCCGACGATCGCCAGCGTTTCGCCCTGCCGGAGTATAAAAGAGAGATTCTTGATTAATGACAGCACGCGTGAGGACGTTTTAATTGAAACCGCTAATTCTGTGACAGCTAGAATGGTCATCTAATCCCGCTCTGTTTAAGGATGCTTTCCGTGTAGTCGTGCTGTGGATTGGCAATCAGCTGTCCGGGTGTGTTGATTTCCAGGAAACCACCGTCCTTCATAATTGCGACCTGGTCTGCCAGTAGCCGGAGAATTGAAAAATTGTGCGATACCAGCAGAAAGGTCAATTTACGTTCTTTTTGCAGTGTTTTTAAAAGTCCTAATATTTGAGCCGCAATGGACAAATCCTGAGATGTAACCGGCTCATCCAGAAGAAGCATTTTCGGGTTGGTAGACAGAGCTCTGGCTAAACCGACCCGCTGCTTTTGTCCACCGCTGAGTTGATGGGGATAGGCATGCAGGACATCGCAATGCAGACCGACCCGGTTCAGCAACTCTGCGGAATCGGGTCGGTCGGGATAGATGGAGCGGATTTCTTTAAACAAGCTGCCGATTTGCCGGCGCGGATTCAATGCCTGGTGGAAATCCTGAAAAACCGGCTGGATTTGGGGACGAATCCATCGGGGAACAGAGGAAAACAGGTGCAATAAATTCTGGTTTTCAAACTGAATCAATCCTTTTGTGACGGGAACAAATGCCAAAATGGCATTGATGATACTGCTCTTGCCGCAGCCCGATTCACCGAAAACGGCGAAACACTCACCGGTCTGAATCTGAAAAGAGATATTCTTTACCGCCGACTTTCTTTTGCGACTAAATAGGTTAACTGATCCGGTGGAGTATTCAACGCATAGATTGTGGACATCGAGAATTGGACCTTGAAAATTTGCCATTAATTTAATCTATATGGATCGAATAGGTCCCGCAGACCGTCTCCGATCAGGTTAAAGCCGGCGACGGTGACAAGAATGCAGACACCTGCCGGTACGGATATCCACCAGTTGCCCAGGGGATCTATTTTGCCCTCATTTAATATGGTTCCCCAGCTGGCAAAAGGCGGCTGGACACCCAGTCCGAGGAAGCTCAGGCTGGATTCGACAAGAATAATGTTTGTAATCAGAAGAATAGCTGAGACAATCACCGGTCCGGCTATATTGGGGAAAATATGCCGGAAGAGAATCCGATTTGTGCCAAGACCCGACGCCCGGGCGGCTTTTACATAGGCGAAATTTTTATGCGTACTGACTTCAGCCCGCACGATGCGCGCCGTTTCCATCCAGGAAAAAAGAGCCAGCAGCCAAATTAACAATTCGATGGAGGACCCGCCGAGACCGATGACCAGCAGCACGATAAAGATTCTCGGAAAAGCAAGAGCGACATCTACCAGCCGCATAACAATCAGATCGAACCAGCCGCCCCACCAGGCTGTAAAGAGACCGACCAGAGTGCCGATAACAATAGCGATTAATGTGGCAAAAATGGCGATAATCCAGGTTAGCTGTCCGCCGTAAATCAGCCGCGTAAAAATGTCCCGCCCGTAGTGGTCGGTTCCCAACCAGTGGGACCTCGACGGGGATTCCAGCGCTTCCGCCAAATTTTGAGATAAGTGATCATACGGCGTTAGCAGCCGACCGATTAAGATAAAGAGCAGAATGAAAAGTAAGATCCCGCAACCTGCTCGCAGAGAGCCCCCCATTTTACTCTTTGTGTGAAGGTTATTCATGATATTTCACCGGGAGAATGTTGAATTCGCGGATCAACGATTCGATAGCAGATATCCGCCAACAGGTTGCATAACAGGACCGCGATAAAACCAAAGGTAACCGCCGCCATGAGAACCGGATAGTCGCGACTGTAGACGGCTGTCACCATAGTTCTGCCGACACCCGGCAACGCAAACAACACCTCAACAATGACTGCGCCGCTTAACAGTGCCGGAATAACGATACCCAGCAGGCTGATAATGGGTAAAAGGGAATTCTTCAGGGCATATTTCCAGAGAATTTTCGAACGGTTGACGCCCCGGGCTTTGGCAGCCAGAATGTAATCCGAGTTGAGTGTTTCGATCATATTGCTGCGGATATATTTGAAAAATGTGGCTGCCAGGGGAAGACCCAAAGTAATGACGGGCAGGATTAAATGTCCTGCCAGGTCCCAAAAGCGCGCGCCGGGTCCCAGTTGATGATGGTATAAAGATTGTAGGTGCGCGCCGGGCAACCAACTCAGTTGTATGGAAAATATTCCGATCAGCATCAGTCCAAGCCAGAAGCCGGGTATGGATAAAAAGAAAATCATGAGGTTGTTACAGAAATAGTCAATAAACCGATTCTGTTTCAGCGCTGCCAGGATGCCCAGAGATATTCCCGCGATAAGGGCAAACACCAGTGCCCAGAAGGAGAGTATGGCAGTTGATTTCAGCGCCACAGCAATGACTGCCCGGCTGGATTTGCCGCTATAAAAAGAGTAGCCGAAATCGAGGTGAAAAATGACATTTTTCAGCCATCTGCCGTATTGCACCGGCAGGCTGCGGTCGAGACCGAACCGTTCACGGATGGAAGATTGCATTTCCGGGGTTTGATTCGGATTAAGAAACCGGTTTGCCGGATCACCGGGTGCCAGGTGAATGATGATAAAACTGAGCGTAATACCGATCAGCAGAGTGGGTAAAAGGCTTAATATTCTGCGCAAAAAAACCGACAACATTTTAATTTTCGAAAATCCTGTCAATTTTCAGACGTTCGCTTTGGGGAATCCACCAATCTTCAAGGTTGACATAGAGACCGCGTTTGTCGAAAATGATGTTTTTAAAGCGGCTGTGTATCGCCGAACACTCCATTCGGTAATATAGCCAGGTATAGGGCAGCTCTCTGGAAAGCAGCCGGGCGATTTTATCATAATACCGCTGCGCGGCGGCTTTGGTCGGAGCACTTTTCGCCAGAGCATCGAGACGATCAAATTCCGGCGAGTAGTATCCGTTAAAGTGAAAGGGTGTAAAAAAGTAATCGCTGTGAAATAGCGGCGCATAGTCCGGTGTCAGTCCCACAGTCCAACCGATGATAACGGCGTCGAATTCCCGGTTCGGCAGGCGCTTACCGTAAAGCAACGCCGGTTCCAGGAATCGGAGGGTCGTCCGAATGCCAATCTCCGCCAGCTGCGCCTGCACGATGGTGGCGACCTGTTCCCAGTGCAGATTACCACTTTCCGTAAGGATTTCAAATTGAAAAGGCTCACCGTCTCTGTCCAGGATTTTATCCCCGTCGTGGTCCTTCCAGCCCAGCTCCGCCAGCCAATCCAGCGATTTCCCGGGATTATACTCCCAGACGATGTTGGCGTCTGCATTGTAGCTGGGTAAAATTGGCGGAACGGGTCCGTGCAGCGGCACCGCCATTCCGAAATTGACACTATTCATAATTGCCTGACGATCAATTGCCATGGTCAGCGCCACCCGCACCTTCTGATTGCCAAAAAGTTTGTTAGGGCGGATGAGGCTGTCAATGGATGCCCGGGTGGCACCGGCGGCGACTGCTTCTGCATAGGATTGGGGATCAATCAGGTTCCACCCGATGAAATCATAGCGGCGTCCCAGATAGCTGATAGGTCGAATGGCAGAACGCCCGGCTTCCCAACTTTTTTGAATCGCCAGAAAATTTTTTGGATGAATGCCCTCTACCATATCCGCCTCACCCGATTTCAGCTGGTTCAGCAGATTGAAATTGTCCGGGACAATCCGGAAAATGACGCAATCAAGATGTGGTTTGGTGGCTTTAAAATAGGACTCGTTTTTGGCTAACCGGATGTGTTGCAAGTCTTGCCATTCGACGAAGATAAAAGGTCCTGAACCGATGGGACGCCGGTTAAAACCGGCAGTGTAAAGTTTTTCCGGAGGGTACTGTTGCAGAATGTGTTTTGGGAGAATGTATCCTTCGACGGCATCCAGCAGCATGGTGTGATTGCTGTGATGAAATTTAAAAATGACGGTCGAATCGTCAGGTGCCGTGACGTCGGAAATGTTCTGTTTATAGGAGATGCCGTCCCAGGCAATGACGGGGTGGATGTGCATTTGGTAGGTAAAAACGACATCCTCTGCCGTTAAAGGGCGTCCATCATGCCAGTGGATATTTTGATGAAGGTGAAATACGATCTGCCGCTTTTCCGATGAGACTTCCCAGGATTTGGCGATGCCCGGCGAGAAGGTTTCGAGGTCAGCATTGATGTCAGCCAGACGCCCAAAGATCAGCCCGAGGACATTGCGCGCGGATTGAGACAAGGCAAAGAGCGGATTCAGGGTTTCCGGCTCGGTGCGGATACCGACAACCAGCGTGCCGCCGTCTTCGGTTTGCTCGGTGGGTGGATAGAGGGCGGTTTGTTGAATTTGGTGTTGGTTTTTATTCTGACAAGAAAAAAAGACGAGAAAGAAAATAAGCGGAATATAGTACCAATGTAGCCGCAGACTATTTCGAAAGGTCATATCATTGGGTTTGCTTTTGGCGGATTTTCAGGAGTTTTTCTTCAATTTCCGAAAGGGTATAATTGATCTTTTCAAAGGAGAAGGGTTTATTGATGATGAAATCAATCCGGTTTTCAATGTCCTTGGCTTTCAGATTCAACGCCCAGCCGGAGATCAGGACGATCTGGGTTTCAGATTTAAGGGCTTTGATTTTTTCCGCCAGCTCGAGACCGCTGATACCAGGCATTCCGAGATCGGTAATGACGATATCAAAGTGCTGTTTGGAAATCTCATCGAGTGCCTCTTCGGGGTCGGTGTTGGTTGTCACATGATGTCCCAGATCGGAGAGAAAATCCTTCAGAGTCTCGATGATGTACTCTTCGTCATCAATAATATAGATTGAAAATGTGACGGTTAAATCCAGGCGATCGCTTGGCGCCGCGGCGGTTTTCTGCCTGACAGCCGGGAAGCGCAGTTTGATTGTTGTGCCCACCCCGACTTCACTCTGGACGGCGATTTTACCGTTATGGCGTTTAATGATCCCGTAGACCTCACTCATCCCGAGACCGTTGCCCAGGACACCCTTGGTAGTAAAAAAGGGATCAAAAATCCGCTCGACGGTTTCTTCTGTCATACCGATACCGGTATCCTTGAAATCTACGGTGACATAGCCATCGGTACGCTGAGTTTTGACAGACAAGACGCCGCCGTTGGGCATGGCGTCAATGGCGTTGAAGATGATGTTGGTAAAAGCATTACGAATGTCTGATGAATCGCCCATGATGAAAATGTCCGGCTGCAAATCAACGATTGGTTCAATCAGAATCCCGCGGATTTTTGAGGCGACGTCCCACTTGGGACGAGTGATTTCGACAACCTCCTCAATGATTTCATTCAGGTTCACGGTTTGGCTGAGGGTCTTGCTGTGTGGTCTGGAAAATTCCTGAATTTTACGAACCTTGGAAGCCCCGTCCAGAGCTGATTTTTCTATCATATCGAGGCTTTTGAGCATGTAGGGATCGGAAATCTGCTTCTTCATTAGCTGGACGCGTCCCAATACCACCGTCAGGACATTGTTGAAATCGTGGGCAACGCCGGAACTAATCTGACCCAGGGCTGAAAGCTTCTTCATCTGGGATGATTTTTCCTCCAGCTCCCGGGACTTCGTAATGTTTTTAACATAAAGAATAAAGGACTTCACGGTGTTATCTGCCGCCATTATCGGGAAGCAACGCTCTTCAAAATATTCATTGTAACGCTCGTCGAATTTGACCAGCGGGATAATTGTCCCGCTGTTAATCGTATCCTGCAGGGGACAGTCGAAACAAGGATTGCCAGCCTGACGCAAAACCTGGTAGCATTTCTGACCGATAAGACTCTCACCGGCACCGAGGATTATATTGGCGGAGTTATTCGACAGCGTAATCGAGTAATCCCGGTCACAAACCATGATCATATCGGTGATGTGGTTAAAAATGTATTCGTAGGATAGTGTCTGCCCAGGATTATCAGAATGCTTGGTCTCTGTAATAAAACGCCCCCTTTATCAGATAACTGACCAAAAATACGAAAGTATTTTCACAAAGGCTATATTTT